>NZ_VWWH01000035.1:0-65497 GCF_011753045.1 Burkholderia sp. Ap-955 | reverse complement strand
AGCAACGCGACCGCCGCAGCCAGCGCGGCCCAGATCGCGGTGGCGCGCGCGGCGCTCATGCCGCGCACGGCGCCGCACACGACGTGCGGCGCACCCGCTTGCGGCAGCGGGCCGGTCGTGACGTGAACGCCGCGCGGACGATTGGGGTCAGCATCGAAGAAGATTCCGTGAAGCATTGCGCGCCCCGCCTCCCCGCAGGCCGCGCGTCACGAAGCCCGTGCGGGCTCCCCGTCTCGGCCGGTATCCGGGCTGGCGGCGGTCCGGCTCGCCTTCCCGCGCGATCACGCGCAGTGGCCCGCGTCCGCATGCAGGACCTGCACGCGAAACGCGCCCGAGCCGGCCTGCGTCACGAGACGCGGCCGCTTACCGTTGCGGGGGCAGCGCAGGTTGGCGGGCTTCCGGCGCCCGCGCCCTGCTTCCCGTTTAACCGCGCGTTCCACGCGCGAGCACCGAGGCGGCGCCAGTTTAGGAGCGGGCCGCGCGAGCGTCAAGGAAGCGTCCGGACACGCACGGGACGCGCTGATTCGCGGCAAGAAGCAGGGGTGTTACGACTGGAAACGTTACAGATGTCGGATTGCGCGTTATTCCGCGCTAAAATGCTGGGTCTTTAGAGGACGCAGCAAATGCTCAACGAACTCGAAACCCTATCTCAAAATATTGGCCGTCTGATTTCGCTTAACAAGCGCTATCACTCGGAACGGCTCGCGCTCGAGGAGCAGGTCGCGCAATTGCGCGCGGATGCGGACGCTGTCCGCGCGGAACTCGCGCAACTGCGCGACGAACGCAATGCACTTGCGGCCGAGCGTGACACGCTGTCGGCAAAGATCGACGACGCCCAGGTGAAACTGAACGCGATTCTCGAAAAGCTGCCGCGCTCGAAAAGTGTGGAGCAAGCCGACAACCAGCTCGACCTGCTGGATGCGCAGGCGCGTACGGATGGCGATGACGCGGCCAGCCACGGAGAACATGCATGAGCACCAAGCAGATCGAAGTCTCGATTCTCGGTCAGGCCTATCGGCTCGCCTGCTCGGCCGAGACCGAAGCGGCGCTGCTCGAAGCGGTCGCGCGCGTTGACGCCGAAATGTCGAAAATCCGCTCGAACAGCTCGGTACGCGGCACCGATCGCATCGCCGTGATGGCGGCGCTGTCGCTCGCGTCCGAATTGCTGCGACTGCAAACGAGCGTGCGGCACGGTGAAGCATTTCCGGCGGAGGAAATCCGTCGTACAATGCACCAGATGAACGAACAGCTCGGCGCGGTGCTCGCACAGCACGAGACGCAGTAACGTTTTAATCGATGCGTCGATTCCCCTTGATCTCGGCGATCAACGGTGGTCAAATTGGCGCATCGAATCACAGTTCAGTCAGCTTCCCTGCCTGGTTCGCCAAGGTCATATATTCCTTGAACCAATGCCATGTGCACGGTTGCGGAAATTTGTAGCACGGGCGCGCGCGTCACTCTGTCTGATGTACCCGAAGTGCTGCTAACTGCGACCAATTCTGAACCTCAGGTTCAGGATGCCGGCCTAGCGGCCAAGGCGGGGGCCTATCCAACGGCATCGGGAACTCCCGATGCCGTTTCCTTTTGCAACAGCCCTTTCTGCGTCGATCACGATCCATGCAATACTGGCTGATGAAGTCCGAACCGGACGAAGCAAGCATCGACGATCTCGCCAACGCACCGCAGCGCTCGCTGCCGTGGACCGGCGTGCGCAACTATCAGGCGCGCAATTTCATGCGCGACACGATGAAGATCGGCGACGGCGTGCTGTTCTATCACTCGAGCTGCCCCGAGCCGGGCATCGCGGGCCTCGCCGAAGTGTCGTCGACGCCCTACCCCGACCCCACGCAGTTCGATCCGAAAAGCCCCTATTACGACCCGAAGTCGACTCAGGAAGCACCGCGCTGGCTGCTCGTCGACGTGCGCTTCGTGAAGAAGTCGCCGCTCGTGCCGCTCGCGGCGCTGCGCGAACACGACGAACTCGCCGACATGCGCGTGCTCGCGCGCGGCAACCGGCTGTCGATCACGCCGGTCACGCGCGCCGAATGGCGCTTCATCACCGAAAAGCTGATGAAGTAGGCGCGCGCCAAAGGTCAAATCTGGTCAGTACGCGCCGCCGGCACGGAACTCGCGGCACTGTCGCGCGGCCTAAGCAACCGCTGTCGGCCGATCAGGCCGGCTGTCGTTTTTTCGTCGCGCGGTACGCCCGCGTCGTGCACGCGCAATCCGCGTGCACGCCCTCGCACAAGGAGTCCAACAATGACCAAGAAATCCGCACTCGCGCTGTCGCTCGCCCTTGCCGCCGCCGTTCCCGTCGCGCTGACGCTCGCGTCGACTGCCGCGCACGCGCAAACCGCGAACCCGCACTTTCCGGAGCCGGCAGGCGTGCTGTCGCTGTCGTCGCAGGCCAGCGCGGACGTGCCGCAGGACATCATCCACATCACGCTGTTCTACGAGCAGCAGGCCAAGGATCCGGGCAGCCTCACCGCCCAGTTGAACCAGCGCGCCGACGCAGCGCTGTCGCAGGCAAAGGGCGTATCGGGCGTCACCGCGCACACGGGCGCATTCTCCGTGTACCCGAGCACCGATCGTGACGGCAAGATCTCCGCATGGCGCGGTCGTACTGAAGTGGCGCTCGAATCACGCGATTTCGCTGCCGCGTCGAAGCTTGCGGGCCAGTTGTCGAACCTGATGCAGGTCGCGAACGTCGAGTTCTCGCTGTCGCCCGAAGCGCAGCGCGCGGCCGAGCAAAAGCTGACGACCGAAGCGATCAAGTCGTTCCGCGCCCGCGCCGATGAAGCCGCGAAAGCATTCGGTTACGGCAGCTACACGATCCGCGACGTGAACGTCGGCGGCGGCCGCAACGTACAGCCGTACCCGCGCATGATGGCGATGGCCGCGGCGCCGATGGACAGCGCGAAGATGAGCGCGCCGATCGCGGTCGAAGGCGGCAAGGCCACCGTGTCGGTCACCGTCAACGGCTCCGTGCAGATGAAGTAACGCGCAGCGCACGGCAGTCCGAAATGAAAAACGCCGGCCCGAGGGCCGGCGTTTTGTTTACCTGCATGGTGCCGATGCTCGCGCCGATCGCACGTGCATCGGCATCGCATCACGCAACGGCATTCGCCGCGCGGCGGCGATACGCCCAGACCATCAATGCAACGCCCGCGAGGATCATCGGCAGCGACAGCCACTGCCCCATCGACAGGCCGAGCGCGAGCAGGCCGAGGAAGTCGTCGGGCTCGCGCGCGAACTCGACCGTGAAGCGTGCGAGGCCATAGCCGATCAGGAACAGCGCGGACACGGCGCCCATCGGCCGCGACTTGCGCGCGAAGAAGAACAGCGCGAAGAACAGCGCGATGCCTTCGAGCGCGATTTCATAGAGCTGCGACGGATGGCGCGGCAGCATCTGGTATTGCATGAACACGTCGGCAAGATGCCACTTCTCGACGAGCTCAGGATGCTTCGGCAACCATGCCGCATCGTCGCGCATCGCGCCCGGGAACAGCATCGCCCACGGTGCCGAAGGATCGGTCACGCGGCCCCACAGCTCACCGTTGATGAAGTTGCCGAGCCGCCCGGCCGCGAGCCCGGTCGGCACCATCGGCGCGACGAAATCGGTGACCTGCAGCCAGTGGCGCTTGCGCTGCCACGCGAACAACATCATCGCGAGCGTCACGCCGAGGAAGCCGCCGTGAAACGACATGCCGCCCTCCCACACCTTGAATACGTCGAGCGGATGCGAGAAGTAGAAATCGGCCTTGTAGAACAGCACATAGCCGAGCCGGCCGCCGAGCACGGTGCCGAGCACACCGTAGAACATCATGTCGTCGATGTCCTTCGCGGTCCAGCCTTGCGCCGCGACGTGCGGCAGCTTCAGCCGGATCCGGCCGACGACGATCGCCGCAATGAAGCCGACGAGATACATGAGCCCGTACCAGCGCACGGCCAGCGGCCCGAGATGGATCGCAACGGGGTCGAAATTCGGGTGAATGATCATGGGTTAGCGAAGAAGTTTTCGAATGCGGTACGGCCGTCGCAAACGCGCAGCACCGCGCGTTGGACGGCACCCGCGCGTCATCGTTCACGTCACGTGGCGAGGCCCTGCGCGCGCACGACGTCGATGAAGCCGGCCAGCACGGGGCTCACGTCACCGGTGCGCCACACGAGGCCGGTCTCGACGACCGGTGCGTGATCGGCAAGCGGCCGGTAGACCACGCCGGTGCGCCGCAGGTTACGCAGCGATTGCGGCACCAGTGCGACGCCCATGCCGGCCGACACGAGGCTGACGATCGTCTGCATCTGGATCGCCTCCTGGCCGATATGCGGCGTTTCCCCCGCCGCGCCGTAGCAGCCCGTAATGATGTCATAAAAGCCGGGCGCCAGACGACGCGGAAAGATCACGAGCGGCAACGCGGCAACCTCGGCGAGACGGACGGGCTCGTCTTCCGGTGCATCGCTCGCTGCCACCGGCATCGCCACCACCAGCGGCTCGCGCATGACGGGCAGGTACGACAGCCCGGCCGCGTGGCGCGGCGGCACGGGCGGAATGACGAGCCCCGCGTCGATGCGGCCCGCGACGAGCTCGTCGATCTGCACGTCGCTCGTCGCCTCCGTGAGTTGCAGCCGCACCTGTGGATAGCGCGCGCCGAACGCACGCAGCAGCGTAGGCAGCAGCCCGTAATCGGCGGTCGACACGAACGCGAGCGACAGCGAGCCAGCCTCGCCGCGCGCGAGCCGTCGCGCAAGCGGCGGCAACGCGTCGGCCGATGCGAGCAGCCGGCGCACGTCGGGCAGCAGCGCCGCCCCGACCGCCGTCAACGCCACCGAGCGCTTGGTGCGCGCGAACAGCGCGACGCCGAGCGCATCCTCGAGCGCACGGATCGCCTGCGACAGCGGCGGCTGCGTCATCGACAGGCGTTCGGCCGCGCGGCCGAAATGGCGCTCGTCGGCGACGGTCACGAAATAGCGCCACTGGCGCAGGTCGGGAGTCGGATCGGCCATGGCTCTCTCATTCGAAAAACGACTGAATAAGCGACAAATAATATATTGGACATCCCAATCCGGACACTCCATGCTTGATTGATCCGAACCGGCTCGCCGCTCGACGGCGTTGCCCAGACAACGATGGAGTCCCCCATGGCTTACAACCGTCGCTCGAAGCACATCACGCAAGGCGTGGCCCGCTCGCCGAACCGCTCGATGTATTACGCCCTCGGCTACCAGAAGGACGATTTCGACAAGCCGATGATCGGCATCGCGAACGGCCATTCGACGATCACGCCGTGCAATTCCGGCCTGCAACGCCTGTCGGACGCGGCCGTTGCGGCCGTGAAGGCGGCCGACGCGAACCCGCAGATCTTCGGCACGCCGACGATTTCGGACGGCATGTCGATGGGCACCGAAGGGATGAAGTACTCGCTCGTGTCGCGCGAGGTGATCGCCGACTGCATCGAGACCTGCGTGCAGGGGCAATGGATGGACGGCGTGGTGGTCGTCGGCGGCTGCGACAAGAACATGCCGGGCGGGATGATCGCGCTCGCGCGCCTGAACGTGCCGGGCATCTACGTGTATGGCGGCACGATCCGCCCCGGCAACTGGAAAGGCCGGGACCTGACGATCGTGTCGTCGTTCGAGGCCGTTGGCGAATTCACCGCGGGCCGGATGTCGCAGGAGGATTTCGAAGGCGTCGAGCAGAACGCCTGCCCGACCTCGGGGTCGTGCGGCGGGATGTACACCGCGAACACGATGAGCTCGTCGTTCGAGGCGCTCGGGATGTCGCTGCTGTACTCGTCGACGATGGCGAACCCCGATCAGGAGAAGGTCGATTCGGCCGCCGAATCGGCACGCGTGCTCGTCGAGGCCGTGAAGCGCGACCTGAAGCCGCGCGACATCATCACGAAGGCATCGATCGAGAATGCGGTGTCGGTGATCATGGCGACGGGCGGCTCGACCAATGCGGTGCTGCACTATCTCGCGATCGCGCACGCGGCCGAGGTCGACTGGACGATCGACGACTTCGAGCGCATCCGCAAGCGCGTGCCCGTGATCTGCGACCTGAAGCCGTCGGGGAAGTACGTCGCGACCGACCTGCACCGGGCCGGCGGGATTCCGCAGGTGTTGAAGATCCTGCTCGACGCGGGGCTGCTGCATGGCGACTGCATGACGATCACCGGCCGCACGATCGCCGACGAACTGAAGGACGTGCCGAGCGTGCCGCGCACGGACCAGGACGTGATCTTCCCGATCGACCGCGCGCTGTACAAGGAAGGCCACCTCGCCATCCTGAAGGGCAATCTCGCGGAAGACGGCGCGGTCGCGAAGATCACCGGCCTGAAGAACCCGGTGATCACGGGCCCGGCACGTGTGTTCGACGATGAGCAGAGCGCGATGGATGCGATTCTCGGCGACCGGATCCGTGCCGGCGACATCCTCGTGCTGCGCTACCTCGGCCCGAAGGGCGGCCCCGGCATGCCGGAAATGCTCGCGCCGACGTCGGCGATCATCGGCAAGGGGCTCGGCGAATCGGTCGGCTTCATCACGGACGGCCGCTTCTCGGGCGGGACCTGGGGGATGGTAGTCGGCCACGTCGCGCCCGAGGCGTTCGTCGGCGGCACGATCGCGCTCGTGCAGGAAGGCGACTCGATCACGATCGACGCGCACCGGCTGCTGCTGCAGTTGAACGTCGACGACGCGGAACTCGCGCGCCGCCGCGCCGCATGGCAACAGCCGGCGCCGCGCTACACGCGCGGCGTGCTCGCGAAATTCGCGGCGCTCGCCCGCCCGGCGAACAAGGGCGCCGTCACGGGTTGATCCGGGCACGTCAAGACATGCGACCCCGATAAACATGGCCGCCGGGGGGAACGCGCAAAACGCGCTTTCCCTTTGCTTCTATAATGCGCGGACCATGTAGCCGGCCGTCCCCGCCGGCGGAGAACCGCATGAAACACTCGATATTGCGCGTCCTGCTTGCCACACTGCTGATCGGCAGCGGGGCAGCGGCGCGCGCCGACCAGGCCGACGGGCTCGCGCTGGCTCAGCGCAAGAACTGCATGGCCTGCCACGCGATCGGCAAGCCGCTGATGGGCCCGTCGTTCCGCGACGTCGCCGGCAAGTATGCGGCGCGCGGAGACGCCGTCGACTACCTTGCCCAATCGATCGTGAAAGGCAGCGTCGGCGTATGGAGCAGCGTGCCGATGCCCGCCAATACGCAACTGACGAACACCGAAGCCCACACGCTCGCGCAATGGGTGCTGTCGGTGCGCTGAACCGGGCGCCCCGGGCGGAATCGCCAACCTGCCGGATTCCACCGACTGGCGGACATGCCCCGGCTTAACGGTGCAATGCCTCGCCGTCAGCTTCACCGGCTTTTACTGGAATCGCACCCCGTTTTCACCGGAATGCCCATTGTGCTTAGCCGGAATGACCGGCGCGGCGGCGGGCGATCTCTTCGTCGACCGCGTCGCGAACCCAGTCCATCACCTCGGTTTCCAGCGCCAGCGCCACTTCGCGCGTGATCTGGCCGACCAGCCAGGCCGAATGCTCATGCAACGCGTCGCGACAGCGGGCTTCGATCGCGTCGCGCCCTTCCCCCGTCAGATAGTTCGTCAGGCGATTGCGCAGACGCTCGGCGATGTGCTGCGCATCTTCCGGTGTCAGCCCGGCTGCACCCTGCGCCTCCGGCTGCAGCGCGGCGGCCGGTACGACGGCCTCCGGCATGTGCGCTTCACGCGCGTGCCCCACCACCTCATGCGCCACCGCTGCGAACGCGGGTAGCGGCACATCGTCGTCGGCCAGCAATGATTGCAGCGGTGCGCTCATTGCCGCCGAATCTTCGGCGAACACGTGCTCCACGGCGCCGGGTTCGGCCGGCGCATCGGTCTCGCCCATCGCGGCCGCGGCAGCCGTCGCCACGTCGCCCGGCAGTTCGACCGCCGGCACGTGCGGCGTCGGCACGCATTCGACCACGACGGAACCGGGGTCAAGTTCACTTTGCCTGGAACCGGCCGGCGCCGCCTCTGCGGCGTGCGGCGCGACCACGTCGGTGAGCACCGGAATCGCCGCGTTGGCGGGCGGCTGCGGCGCGTCGGGCGCAGGCGAGCGCGCCGGCACCGGCTTGCCCGGCACCAGCACGTCGGTCAGCGTCGGGATCGAGGATGAATCGGCTTCGGTCACGGGAATACTCCGTTGACGGTTGCGGCTAGCTGCCCTGCTTGTAGTTGTTCAGCGCGTAGCCGCGGTCGCGGTAGAACCGGTAGCGGTCGCGGCCCGCGGCCAGCTCGTCCGGCGCATTGCCGACCACTTCGAGCAGGCGCTCGAAGCGGGCGAACTGCGCGGGCACGGCTGCGCCGAGGTTCAGCAGCACGTGATGATGCGGCGCGCGGTCGAGATCCGCGGCCAGCACGATCGGCGTGCCGGCTGCGTGCTCGCTGTCGACACCGCAATGCGGGATGAAATCGAGCGGCGAGAACGTCCAGAGCCGCTCGTCGAGCGCGCGCAGGCGTGCGGGCTCGGCGAGCACGACGACCGGCTGCCCGGCCTGGTAGGCCTTGCGCAGCAGCCGGCACGCGTACGCGAGCGAATCGCCGACGTTCGAGTGGAAATCGATCCGCGTCATTGCCCGCGTACCCGCAGCGTCGTCCACACCGCCATCACTGGCCGGCGCGGTCGATCAGGAACTGCGCGAGCAACGGCACCGGACGGCCCGTCGCACCCTTCGCCGCACCACCCTTCCATGCGGTGCCCGCGATGTCGAGGTGGGCCCACGGATAGCTCTCGGTGAAGCGCGACAGGAAACACGCGGCCGTCACGGCGCCGGCCGGGCGCCCGCCGATGTTCGCGAGATCCGCGAAATTCGACTTCAGCTGGTCCTGGTACTCGTCGTCGAGCGGCATGCGCCATGCCGGGTCGTTCGCTTCGCGCGACGCGTCGAGCAGTTCGCCCGCGAGCGCGTCGTTGCTCGAGAACAGGCCGCTGTTGTGGCCGCCCAGCGCGATCACGCACGCGCCCGTCAGCGTGGCAACGTCGATCACGGCGGCCGGCTTGAAGCGTTCGGCATACGTGAGCGCGTCGCACAGGATCAGACGGCCTTCGGCGTCGGTGTTCAGCACCTCGATCGTCAGGCCCTTCATGCTGGTGACGATGTCGCCCGGTTTCGTCGCGTTGCCGCCCGGCATGTTCTCGCAGGTCGGCACGATCGCGACGACGTTGATCTTCAGGCCCATCTCGGCAACCGCACGCATCGTGCCCAGCACGGAACCCGCGCCGCACATGTCGTACTTCATCTCGTCCATGCCCTCGCCCGGCTTCAGCGAGATGCCGCCCGTGTCGAACGTGATGCCCTTGCCGACCAGCACGACCGGCGCGGCCTTCGCGGCGGCGCCCTGGTAGTGCAGCACGATGAACTGCGGCGGCTCGACCGACGCGCGCGCGACCGACAGGAACGAGCCCATCTTCAGCGCCTGGATCTGCTTGAGCCCGAGCACTTCGGCCTTCAGGCCCCAATCCTTCGCGATCTTCTTCGCGGTGTTGCCGAGGTAGGTCGGCGTGCAGACGTTGCCCGGCAGGTTGCCGAGGTCGCGGGTGAGATCCATCCCGTTCGCGAGCGCGACGGCCTGCTTGACCGCGACCTTCGCGGCCTTTTCGTCGGACGGATCGACGCTGAACACGACGCGCTTGAGCGTGTGCGACGCCGGCTCCGGCTTGCTCTTCATCTGCGTGAAGCGGTAGGTCTCGTTGCGCAGCGCGAGGATTGCCGCGCGCACGCCCCAGTCGGAGCTGCGCTCGTCGACCGGCAGTTGCGCGAGCGTGAACGTGACCTGGACGACCTTGGTCGCCAGCAGCGCGCGCCATGCGGCCGTCACGGCATCGTTATAGGCTTTCTGATTGAAAGCATCCTGCTTGCCGAGGCCGACGAGCAGCACGCGCGACGCGCCGATGCCCGACACTTCGTGCAAGAACAGCGTCTTGCCGCGCTTGCCGTCCATGTCGCCGGCCTTGATCACGCGCGAAATCAGCCCCTTGGTGGCCGTGTCGATATCGAGCGCCGCGCCCGACAGGGTCTGCGCCTCGAAGATGCCGAGCACGATGCAATCGGACTTCCCGGTCAGGAACCCCTTCGCCTCGCCTTTGCTCCAATCACAGCCTTTTATGCTAAAGTCCATCGCGCTTGTCCTCGGATAAAATCTGGGCTAAGGATGAAAGCCGCAATTATCCGCTATTTTTCCCGTGGCGGCGCGAGCGCTCCACCACGCGTGCGCAGCCTCCCGCCCTCTTCTCATCAAGAATGATCTTCGAACGCTCCCTCCAGCGCGAGCTTGCGTATACGGCTGGCGCCGTGTTCATGGTGCTGCTCACGATCATGCTCACGACGATGATGATCCGCATCGTCGGCTACGCCGCGTCCGGTGAAATCGATCCGCGGGACGTCCTCGTGCTGATCGGCCTCACCGTGATCGGCTACCTCGCCGTGATGCTCGTCGTCACGCTGTTCGTGTCGATCCTGTTCGTGCTGACCCGGTGGTACCGGGACTCCGAAATGGTCGTGTGGCTCGCGTCGGGCGTGAGCCTCACGCGCCTCATCAAGCCGATCGGCGTGTTCGCCACGCCGATCATCCTGCTGATCGCCTTCTTCGCGTTCGTCGGCTGGCCGTGGTCGAACCAGCAAAGCAAGATGATCAAGGCGCGCTTCCAGCAGCGCGACGAGATCTCGCTGCTCGCGCCGGGCCAGTTCCGCGAATCGGCCTCGAACCACCGCGTGTTCTTCATCGAGAAGATGACGCCCGACCAGAGCAAGGTGCAGAACGTGTTCGTGACCTCGACCGAGAACGGCAAGGTCAACGTGGTCGTGTCGCAGACGGGGCACACGGAAACGCGAGACGGCAGCCGCTTCGTCGTCCTGGAGGACGGCCGCCGCTACGACGGCACGCCCGGCCAGCCGAACTTCAAGATCATGGAGTTCGAGCGCTATGGCGTGAAGATCACGAGCACCCCGGTCACCAACGTGCAGACCACCAACAGCACGCCGACGCCGGACCTGCTGCGCACCCCGACGAACGACAACCTCGCGGAATTCGCGTGGCGCGCGGGGCTGCCGCTGATCGCGATCAACCTGATGGTGCTCGGCATTCCGCTGTCGTACCAGAACCCGCGCCGCAGCCGCACGATCAACCTCGTGATGGCCGTGCTGATCTACCTCACGTACTCGAACCTGCTGAACGTGGTGCAGTCGCAGATCGAGCAGGGCAAGATGTCGTTCGGCGTCGGGCTCGTTGGCCTGCATCTGGTCGTCGCGGTGATCGTCGCGTTCATCTTCTGGTTGCGCGTGCGCAATCGTCCGCTGTTTACACGCGCGCTGTTCGGCCGCTCGGGAGCATGATTGATGCGGCTCTATGAAAAGTACTTCGCGCGACAGATCTACGTCACGTTCGTCTTCATCCTGTTCGCGTTCTCGGGCCTGTTCTTCTTCTTCGACCTGATCAGCGAACTGAACTCGGTCGGGCACGGCAACTACAAGTTCGGCTACGCGGTGCTGCGCGTCGCGCTGCAGACCCCGTCGCGCTTCTACGAAATCATCCCGGTCGCCGCGCTGATCAGCGCGATCTACGTGTTCGCGCAAATGGCCGCGAACTCGGAATTCACGATCTTCCGCGTGTCGGGCCTCGCGACCAACCAGGCGCTGCGCTCGCTGCTGAAGATCGGCGTGCCGCTCGTGATCGTCACCTACCTGATCGGCGAATTCGTCGGCCCGTACGCCGACCAGCTGTCCGAACGCGTGCGGCTGCAGGCGCTCGGCGCGTCGGTGTCGTCGAACTTCCAGTCGGGCGTGTGGGTGAAGGACACGCTCGCGGCCCGCGAGAACGGCGAGCAGGTCACGCGCTTCGTCAACGTCGGCAGCCTGTCGCCCGACTCGACGATCAGCAACGTGCGCATCTACGAATTCGATTCGAAATTCCAGCTGCGCAACGTGCGGATCGCGCAGACGGGCCGCTACGAGCCGCCCGGCCACTGGCTGCTGAAGGGCGTCAACGAAACCGAGCTGACGCCGATCAAGCCGATCAGCGGGCAGCCGGCCGACGCGCTGAACCCCGTGTACCGGTCGCAGCAGGTCTCGCTGCCCGAATACCGGCTGCGCTCGGACCTGACGCCGCAGATCCTGTCGGTGCTGCTCGTGTCGCCGGATCGCATGTCGATCATCAACCTGTTCCGCTACATCCAGCATTTGCACGAGAACCAGCAGGACACGCAGCGCTACGACATCGCCTTGTGGCGCAAACTGCTGTATCCGTTCGCGGTGTTCGTGATGCTCGTGCTGTCGCTGCCGTTCGCGTACCTGCACACGCGTGCGGGCGTGGTCGGCGTGAAAGTGTTCGGCGGTATCATGCTCGGCATGAGCTTCCAGCTCCTCAATACGCTGTTCTCGCACATCGGCACGCTGAACACGTGGCCCGCGCCGCTCACCGCGGCGACGCCGGGCCTGATCTATCTCGCGCTCGGCCTGTTCGCGCTCAAGTGGGTCGACCGGCACTGAGCGCCGCGTCACGACGGAGGCTTCGACATGAGTTCGCACGGCATCGTCCTGTTCGGCCACGGCGCGCGTGACCCGCGCTGGGCCGAGCCGTTCGAGCGGCTCGCCGCGCGGCTGCGCGGCGCCCCCTCCCCCGCTGCACACGTGTCGCTCGCGTTCCTCGAACTGATGACGCCGTCGCTCGGCGACGCCGTCGCCGAGCAGGTCGCGGCCGGCTGCACGCACATCACCGTGGTGCCCGTGTTCTTCGGCCAGGGCGGCCATGTCCGCCGCGACCTGCCGCAGCTCGTCGACGCATGCCGGGCCGTGCATCCGGGTGTCGAGATCCGCTGCGCGACGGCCGTCGGCGAAGACGACGGCGTGCTCGACGCGATCGCGCGCTACTGCATCGACCAGATCGGCGACGGCGCGTAAATCACGAGTCACGGCCCACAAAGAAAAAGCGCCGGCTTCCGCCAGCGCTTTTTTCGTTTGGGACTCCAGCCGGATTCCGCTCAGGCCGCATTTCGCATCGGATCGCCCGCTTTCGCCTGCCCGGCGCGCTCGGCGAATGCATCGCCGATCATCAGCAAGCTCGGTTGCGCGGGATCGAGCCACGCCTGTGCGTCACCCGCCGCCATCTGTGCGAGCGTCAACGTCAGCGTGCGCTCGCGCGCGGTGCTGCACGCCTCGACGATCGCCACGGGCGTTGTTGGCGCACGGCCCGCGTCGATCAATTCCTGCGCGATGCCGGGCGCGCTGTCGCGGCCCATGTAATAGACCATCGAATCGGCGCGCGCGGCTTCGCGAATCTCGTCGCTGCCCGGCGCGCGGCTGTGGGTCGCGAACGCGACGCTGCGCGACACGCCGCGCAACGTCAGCGAACGCTTCAGCGTCGCCGCCCCGGCCAGCGCCGCGGTGATGCCCGGCACGACCTCGTAGTCGATGCCGGCCGCTTCCAGCGCGCGCATCTCCTCTTCGGCACGACCGAACAACATCGGGTCGCCACCCTTCAGCCGGACGACACACGCATGCTCGCGTGCCGCATCGACGATCTGCTTGTTGATGAAGTGCTGCGCGGTCGAGCGCTGCCCGCAGCGCTTCCCGACGGCGATCCGGCGCGCATTCGGCGCGTAGTCGAGCATCGCGGACTCGACGAGCGCGTCGTGCAGCACGACGTCCGCCTGCTCGAGCAGCCGCGCGCCGCGCACCGTGATGAGGTCGGCCGCGCCCGGCCCTGCTCCAATCAGATACACCTTGCCCATGTTTGTCGCTTCGCCTTCCAGCGGGCGTCGGCTCCGGCCCGCGCCGCCGCGAAGCGGCGCGGTTGCCCGGTTACGCCGAGAACGCCCGGATCATCCCAGCGGCGACCGTGTGATGCGTCGCCTCGTCGATCAGCACGAACGCACCGGTACCCGGATGCGCGTCGTACGTGTCGCACACGATCGGCTTCTGCAGCGTCAGCGCGACGCGGCCGATGTCGTTCATCTTCAGATCGTGACGGTCGGTCGCGTGCGACAGCGTGTGCACGTCGAGCACCTGCTTGACGCCGCCGATCTTCGCGAACACCGTGCTGGTGGTCTGCTTCAGCAGGTACTTGCGCTGCGGCGACAGCGGCGTCTCGTCGAACCAGCACAGATCGGCTTCGAGCTTCTTCGCCGGCTCGACCGGCTCGGCGGACGTGACGAACATGTCGCCGCGCGACACGTCGACGTCTTCCGCGAGGCGGATCGTCACGGTCTGGCCCGCGGACGCGTGCGGCACGGACGCGGTGCCGCCCGGCACCGGCGCGACGATCTCGGCGATCGTGGCCGTGCGGTTCGACGGCAGCACGACGATCTCGTCGCCGACCTTCACTTCGCCCGACTCGATACGGCCCATGTAGCCGCGGAAATCGTCGGCCGAACTGCCGTCCTGGCGCGCGACCCACTGCACCGGGAAGCGCAGCGCGTCATGCGCCTGCGTCTCGACCGGCAGCGATTCGAGCACGTCGAGCAGCGGTTCGCCTGCGTACCACGGCATGCGCTCGCTCGCGCCGACGATGTTGTCGCCCTTCAGCGCCGACACCGGCACGAAGCGCACGTCGCTCAGGCCGAGCTGCTTCGCCAGCGTGACGTAGGCATCGCGGATCTCGTTGAAGCGCGCTTCGCTGTAGTCGACCAGGTCCATCTTGTTGATCGCGACGATCACGTGCTGCAGCCCGAGCAGCTTCACGATCGCGCTGTGGCGCTTGGTCTGCGGCAGGAGTTGCACGACGCCGTTCTCGACCGTGATGCGCGTCGCGTCGATCAACACGATCGCCGCGTGCGCGGTCGATGCGCCCGTCACCATGTTGCGCGTGTACTGCTCGTGGCCCGGCGTATCGGCGATGATGAACTTGCGCTTCGCGGTCGCGAAGTAGCGATACGCGACGTCGATCGTAATGCCCTGCTCGCGCTCGGCTTCGAGGCCGTCGGTCAGCAGCGCGAGGTCGAGCTCGTCGCCGACCGTGCGCTTGTTCTTCGCACGCGACAGCGCGGACAGCTGGTCGGACAGCACGGCCTTGCTGTCGTACAGCAGGCGGCCGATCAGCGTGCTCTTGCCGTCGTCGACGCTGCCTGCGGTAATGAAGCGCAGCACGCCGAGGTCTTCGGTGTTCTCGATGATGCTCATGATGTGAATGTCCTCGTGTGCTTCAGAAATAACCTTGCTTCTTGCGCTGTTCCATCGCGGCTTCGGAGGCCTGGTCGTCCATCCGGGTCGCGCCGCGCTCGGTGATCTCGGTCACCGCCGTCTCGGCGATGATCTTCTCGACGTCGTCCGCGTCGCTCTCGACCGGGCACGTGCAGGAAATGTCGCCGACCGTGCGGAAGCGCACCTGCGCGAGCTCGCTCGTCTCGCCGTCACGCATCGGCGTGAGCGGCGTGACGGGCACGAGCAGCCCGTTGCGGCGCACGATCTCGCGCTGGTGCGCGTAATAGATCGACGGCAGTTCGAGGTTTTCGCGCGCGATGTACTGCCACACGTCGAGCTCGGTCCAGTTCGAGATCGGGAACACGCGCAGGTGCTCGCCCTTGTGCAGGCGCGCGTTGTACAGGCTCCACAGTTCCGGGCGCTGCGCCTTCGGATCCCACTGGCCGAATTCGTCGCGGAACGAGAAGATGCGTTCCTTCGCACGCGCCTTCTCTTCGTCACGACGCGCGCCGCCGATCAGCGCCGTGTAGCCGTGCTGCTCGATCGTCTCGAGCAGGGTGACGGCCTGCGCGGCATTGCGCGAATCGGTTTCGCGGCGCAGCACGACCGTACCGCGCTTGATCGAATCCTCGACGTGGCCGACGACCAGCTCGGCGCCGAGTTCTTGCGCGCGGCGATCGCGGAAGTCGATCACTTCCTCGTAGTTGTGGCCCGTGTCGATGTGCACGAGCGGGAACGGCAGCGTCGTCTTGCGGTTCGCGCCGAGGCCGAATGCCTTCAGTGCCAGATGCAGCACGACGACCGAATCCTTGCCGCCCGAGAACAACAGCGCCGGCTTGCTGCATTCGGCGACCAGTTCGCGCAGGATGTGGATCGACTCGGCTTCGAGCCAGTCGAGGTGGCCCATGCGGCTGTCGGCACCGGCGGGCGGGGCAAAGGCGGATTGCTCGAGCGTCGTGCTCATGATTTCAGTCCTTCTCTTCTGGGTTCGTGCCGCCCGCTGTCGCAGGCGGCGCAATATTCAGTTTCTTGTCAGGCTTTCAGTGCGTGGCGCCGGCTTCGGCATCCGCGGGAATCGGCGTGATCGTCGTGATGTGCAGCCCGCATTCCTTCGTATCGCGCGACTCCCACCACCAGCGGCCCGCACGGCTGTCCTCGCCGGGACGGATCGCCCGCGTACACGGCTCGCAGCCGATGCTCGGGTAGCCGCGCGCATGCAGCGGGTTCACCGGCACGTCAAACGCCTTAAGGTACGCCCACACGTCGGCTTCCGTCCAGTCGGCGAGCGGGTTGTACTTCGCGATCCCGCGCGCTTCGTCCTGTTCTTCCTCGTGCAGCTCGGCACGCGTGACCGACTGCTCGCGGCGCTGGCCGGTGACCCATGCGCCGACGTCCGCGAGCGCACGATTCAGCGGCTCGACCTTGCGGATGTGACAGCACGACTTGCGCAGCTCGACGCTCTCGTAGAACGCATTCAGGCCATGCTCGGCGACATACTGGTCGACCGCGTCCTGCTGCGGATGGAACTGCTCGATCTCGTAGCCGTAGCGCTCGCGCACACGGTCGATCATGCCGAGCGTTTCCGCGTGCAGGCGGCCCGTGTTCAGCGAGAAGATGCCGATCCGCACGCCCTTCGACAGGATCGCATGCGTCAGCAGCATGTCTTCCGCCGCGAGGCTGCTCGCGAACTTCACCTTCTCGTGACGGGCGCCGATCTGCGCGAGCAGCGCGTCGAGGCGCTCGACCTTCGCGGCGAGTTCAGGCGTCAGCGCGGTGGCGGTCGCGGTGCTCATGCGCTCACCTTCGCGTCGGGCGTCGCTACGTCTGCCGCCGCGCCGCGGCGGCGGAACAGCGGTTCGGGCTGGTCGAACGCGCCCTGGTAACGCTGCGTGAATTCCGTGAACGCATTCAGCGCGTCGTGGATGTCCTTGTCGGCGCGCACCGCGTATGCGTCGAAGCCGCAACGCGACATGTACAGCAACTGGTCGCGCAGCACATCGCCGATCGCACGCAGCTCGCCGGTCCAGCCATGGCGCTCGCGCAGCAGGCGCGCGATGCTGTAGCCGCGGCCGTCCGCGAAGCGCGGGAAGTCGACCGCGATCAGCGAAATCGCGCCGAAGTCGGCCACGAGATCGGCCGGCTCGCTGTCCGGTGCGAGCCACACGCCGAGCTCGTCCTTCGTCTTCGCGGCGACGAGCGCCGCGCGCTCGGCCTGCCACAATGCGAACGGCACCAGCACCTTGCCGGCCGGCAACGCGTCGACCGCGGGCAGTGCACCGTCTTCCGCCGCGCGCACGACCTGCCATGCATCGTCGATCACTGCGCGGTTCTTGATAATCGAAGCCATCTGCTAATTCCTTCTACCCGGTTGGTTACGCGTTCACTGCCTGGCGCGCCGCATACACGCGCTCCTTGAACGGCGCGATGCCGATGCGATCGTACGTGTCGACGAAGCGCTCGCCGTCGACGCGCGATTCGACGAACGTGTCGATCAGCTTCGCGATCACGTCAGGCACTTCTTCCGCCGAGAACGACGGCCCGATCACGCGGCCGAGGCGCGCGCCGTTCCGGCCCGTGCCCTGCTCGCCGCCGAGCGACACCTGGTACCACTCGGCGCCGTCCTTGTCGACGCCGAGGATGCCGATGTTGCCGACGTGGTGGTGACCGCACGAGTTCATGCAACCGGAAATGTTCAGCGACAGGTCGCCGAGGTCGTACACATAGTCGAGATCGTCGAAACGCTGCTGGATCGCCAGCGCGATCGGGATCGACTTCGCGTTCGCGAGCGAGCAGAAGTCGCCGCCCGGGCACGCGATGATGTCGGTCAGCAGGCCGATGTTCGGCGTCGCGAAACCGGCTGCCTTCGCCTTTTCCCACACGGCAAACAGGTCGCGCTTCTTCACGTTCGCGAGAATCAGGTTCTGCTCGTGCGACACGCGCAACTCGCCGAACGAGTACGCGTCGGCCCAGTCGGCCACCAGATCCATCTGCTGGTCGGTCGCATCGCCCGGTGCGACACGGTGATCCTTCAGCGACAGCGTGACGGCGGCATAGCCGGCCACCTTGTGCGGGGCAACGTTACGCTCGACCCAGCGCGCGAACGCCTTGTTCTCGAGCAGATGCTGTTCAAACGATGCGTCGGTGTCGGCCAGCTTCTCGTAGACGGGCGGCTGGAAGTACTGCGACACGCGATCGACTTCCGCCCGCGTGAGCGTCGACGGGCCGTCCTTCAGGTGCTGCCACTCTTCCTCGACCTGCTGCGCGAACTTCGCGGGCGACAGCGCCTTCACGAGGATCTTGATGCGCGCCTTGTACAGGTTGTCGCGGCGGCCGTAGCGGTTGTATACGCGCAGCACGGCTTCGCAGTAGGTGAGCAGGTGCTGCCACGGCAGGTCTTCCTTGATAACCGCGCCGATGATCGGCGTCCGGCCGAGGCCGCCGCCCGCGAGGATGCTCGCGACCACTTCGCCCTCCACGTTCTTCTTCAGGTACACACCGAGGTCGTGGATCTGCACGGCCGCGCGGTCGTCCTTCGAGCCCGACACCGCGATCTTGAACTTGCGCGGCAGCCATGCGAATTCGGGATGGAACGTCGACCATTGACGCAGGATTTCCGACCACGGACGCGGATCGATCTCTTCGTCCTGCGCGACGCCGGCGAACTGGTCGGCCGTGATGTTGCGGATGCAGTTGCCCGACGTCTGGATACCGTGCATCTGTACCGATGCGAGCTTCGCGAGGATCTCGGGCGTTTCTTCCAGCTTGATCCAGTTGAACTGGATGTTCGAGCGGGTCGAGAAGTGGCCGTAGCCGCGGTCGTGTTCGCGGGCGATGCGCGCCAGCATCCGGAGCTGGTCGCTGCGCAGGTTGCCGTACGGAATCGCGATGCGGTGCATGTACGCGTGGCGCTGCATGTACAGGCCGTTCTGCAGGCGCAGCGGACGAAACTCTTCTTCGCTCAACTCGCCCGACAGCCGGCGGCGCACCTGATCGCGGTACTGCGCGACACGCTCGTCGACGATCGTCTGGTCGTATTGGTCGTACTGATACATTCGGGGACCCCAGGGTTTTCGTGGTGACCGCGCGACGTCCTAGCCACGTCGCGCCCGAATCTCCGTTCCGCCGCTATCGCCGGCCTTCCGCTGCCCGGCTGGATTGCTAATGACGAAAACAGATATCCATATTTGAAAAACTCCGGTGAATCGTAATAAACTCGCCTTATATTTCAAACGACTAAAAAATTCTGTTGATATGCGGAAGGGTTATAAATGAACCTGCACCAATTTCGCTTCGTGCGCGAGGCCGTCCGGCAGAATTTCAACCTCACCGAGGCCGCCAAGGCGCTCTACACGTCGCAACCGGGGGTGTCGAAGGCGATCATCGAGCTCGAGGACGAGCTGGGCGTGGAGATCTTCACGCGGCACGGCAAGCGCGTGCGCTCGCTCACCGAGCCGGGCAGGATCATCCTCGCGTCGGTCGAGCGGATCCTTCAGGAGGTTGAAAGCCTTAAAAGGGTCGGGAAAGATTATGCCGCGCAGGATCAGGGCAACCTGACCATCGCCGCGACCCACACGCAGGCCCGCTACTCGCTGCCGGCCGCGATCGCCGAGTTCAAGAAGCGCTTCCCGAAGGTCCATCTGTCGATCCTGCAGGGCAGCCCGACGCAGGTGGCGGAGATGGTGATCCACGACCAGGCCGATCTCGCGATCGCGACCGAGGCGATCTCCGACTACAAGGAACTCGTGTCGCTGCCCTGCTTCCAGTGGCACCACGCGGCCGTCGTGCCGGCCGACCATCCGCTGCTCGAACGCAAGCCGGTCACGCTCGACGACCTCGCGCAGTACCCGCTGATCACGTACGACGATGCGTTCGCGGGCCGCAAGAAGATCAACCATGCGTTCGCACTGCGCGGGCTGTCGCCGGACATCGTGCTCGAGGCGATCGACGCCGACGTGATCAAGACCTACGTCGAGCTCGGCCTCGGCGTCGGCATCATGGCCGACATCGCGTTCAATCCCGAGCGCGACCGCAACCTGCGGCTGATCCCGGTCGGCCACCTGTTCGGCAGCAACGTGACGCGCGTCGCGCTCAAGCAGGGCGCCTACCTGCGCAGCTATGTGTATACGCTGGTCGAACTGCTGTCGCCTACGCTGAACCGCAAGCTGATCGAACAGGCGCTCAAGGGCGAATCCGAATCGTACGAACTCTGAGCGGCGTGTATAAACACGGGGGCGCACATCGCGCCCCTTTTTGCTGTCCGACGGAGAATTCCGCATGACGCTTCCCGCCCTCCTGCGCCACGCCGCCGGCGCCGCCCTCGTACTGGCCTGCGCCGCCGCGCATGCCGACCTGAAGGTCGGTGTCGACCTGTCGTCGACCGGCCCGGCCGCCGCGATCGGCATCACGAGCAAGAACGCGATCCTGATGTGGCCGAAGACGATCGCCGGGCAACCGGTGCAGGTGACGGTGCTCGACGATGCGTCCGACCCGGGCACGGCGGTGCGCAACATCCGCAAGCTGGTCGACGAGGATCATGTCGACGTCGTGGTCGGGCCGAACATCACGCCGGCCGCGCTCGCGGCGCTCGATGCGGTGGCCGCCGGGCAGACGCCGATGATCACGCTGGTCGGCTCCGGCGCGATCGTCGAGCCGCAGGAAGGCGCGCGGACCTGGGCGTTCAAGATGGCGCAGAGCGACCGCGCGATGGCCGACGTGATGACGCGCCATATGGCGAATCACGGCGTGAAGACGGTCGGCTTCATCGGCTTCGCCGACAGCTACGGCGACAGCTGGCTGAACGAGTTCACGCGCTTCGCGGACCTGCGCAAGATCCGCGTCACCGCGACCGAGCGCTTCAACCGCACCGACGCGAGCGTCACGGGCCAGGCGCTGAAACTGATCGCGGCGAAGCCCGACGCGATCCTGATCGCGGGCTCGGGCACGCCGGCCGTGCTGCCGCAGCGCACGCTGATCGAACGCGGGTACAAGGGTCCGATCTACCAGACGCACGGGATCGCGACGCCGGAATTCATCAAGCTGGGCGGCAAGGACGTCGACGGGACGCTGTTCCCGACCCAGCCGGTGGTCGTCGCGCGCACGCTGCCGGCCGATCATCCGGCCCGCAAGGCCGCACTCGCGTTCGTCGACGCGTACGAGGCGAAGTACGGCGCCGGTACGGTCACGCAGTTCGCGGGCGACGCGGCGGGCGTCTACCCGCGCCTCGCCGACGCAGTCGGCCGCGCGCTGAAGGCCGCGCAGCCCGGCACGCCCGCGTTCCGCGCGGCGCTGCGGCGCGAGCTGGAACATGCGCACGAGCTCGTCGTGCCGAACGGTGTCGTCAACACGAGCGACAAGGATCATGTGGGACTCGACCAGCGCGCGAGCGTAATGGGGATCGTGAAGCAGGGCCGGTTCGTCTACCTCAGTCAGTGACGTGCGCGGTCCGCAACCGGGCAGCTTGCCCGGCGGCGGGATTTCGGACATAATCCGCGTTTCGCCGCGCACCATCACATGCGCGGCCAGGTTCAAGCCCAGGTGGTGAAATTGGTAGACGCAGGGGACTCAAAATCCCCCGCCGCAAGGCGTGCCGGTTCGATTCCGGCCCTGGGCACCAGCATTCTCGCAGCGTGAAGCGCTGCGCCTCCCGAAACCCGCGCAAGCTCGCCGCTTCGCGGGTTTTTTGTTTTTTCCGTGCGCGCCGCAACGCGTGCCCCCGCGCAACAGTCCAAGCATCATGAGGATGCGCGGCACGGAGGCACGCCATGTCCATGCGCACGATTTCATCTCCGCTCTGCCGCCGCGCGCTCGCCGTGGCGCTGTCGCTCATGCTGGCCGGCTGCGACATACTGACCGCGCCGCCGGTGCCTGACTGGCCGGGCCCGCACGCGCCCTACCCGTTCCCGGACAGCATTCCGCATCGCACCGAATGAATGGACGGGAGGGCCGCCGGCGGCAACGTCGTCGAGCTCAGGCTCAGGCCATCAACGCCCGCACGAAATCGAGAAACACTCGCACCTTCGCGGAAACGAGGTTGGACGCGTGGTGATACGCGTAGAGCGGAAACGTCTCGTCCGCCCATTCCGGCAGCAGCAGCACCAGCCGCCCGTCGGCGAGGATGTCGCGCGCATAGAGTTCCAGCAGCTGGGCAATCCCCGCGCCGCCCAGGCACGCGCCGAGCAGCATGCCCGTGTCGTTGACCATCAGCCGGCCGGCGGCATCGAACGGCACCACCTCCTTGCCGCGATGAAACTCCCATTCGAACGGCCGCCCCGTCACCGGATCGCGGATCAGCACGCAGCGATGCCCGCTCGCGAGATCCCGCGGGTGCCGCGGTTCGCCGTGACGCGCGACATAGGCCGCCGACGCGCAAGTGAGCACGCGCGTTTCCAGCAGCAGCCGCGCACGGTATGACGACGGCTCCGGAATACCGAACCGCACCGCCACGTCGAACCCGTCGGCGACGAGGTCGCCCATCCGGTCGCGCACGCTGATCTCGACGGAGAGATCGGGAAAGCGGTCGAGAAACTCCGCCATCTTCGGCGCCAGCACGTAGTGGCCGAAAGTCGCGTCGACATTGACGCGCAGCCGCCCCCTGACACGCGCCTTCGACTGTCCGGCGTCGATTGCCGCGTCCTCGATGCCGGCCAGCAGCGGCGCGACCGCTTCATAGAAACGCCGCCCTTCGTCAGTCAACGTGATCGCACGGGCCGTGCGGTTGAAGATCCGGATGCCGACGCGCTCTTCCAGCCGGGCGACGGCACGGCTCACCGCGGGCTGCGTCAACCCCATCGCCTCGCCGGCGCGCGCGAAGGTACCGGCCTCGATCACCGCCGAGAGCACGCCGATCCCGCTCAAAAGCCTGCTGTCGAATGCCATGAGACATACTTTCAGTCATTCTTGATCTGATCATTATTCATTATTTTTATTGATCGAGGAAGCCTACATTAGTCCTGTCGCCGGATCGCACGGCACTTACGAACCAAGGAGCAGGACATGAGCACATCGGAACAGGTCGCCCTCGTCACGGGCTCGTCGCGCGGCATCGGCGCGGAAATCGCCCGCCGTCTCGCCCGCGACGGTTTCAGGGTCGTCGTGAACTATGCCGGCGGCGCCGGCCCGGCCCGGGAAGTGGTCGACGCGATCGTCGCCGACGGCGGCACGGCCGTCGCGGTGCAGGCGGACGTCGCCGATCCGGCGGCGGTGGCCGCGCTGTTCGACGCGGCCGAGCAGGCATTCGGCCGGATCGACGTCGTCGTCAACAGCGCGGGCGTGATGAAACTCGCGCCCCTCGCCGAGTTCGACGACGCAGCGTTCGACCAGACCGTCGCGATCAACCTGAAGGGCGCATTCAACGTCAGCCGCGAGGCGGCGAAGCGCGTGCGCGACGGCGGCCGCATCGTCAACCTGACCTCGAGCGTGATCGGCATGCGCCTGCCGACCTACGGCGTGTACATCGCGACCAAGGCGGCCGTCGAAGGCATGACGCAGGTGCTCGCGCAGGAGATGCGCGGCCGCGGCATCAGCGTGAACGCGGTCGCGCCGGGGCCGGTCGCGACCGAGCTGTTCCTGCACGGCAAGAGCGCCGAAGTCGTCGACCGGATGGCGAAGATGAATCCGCTGGAGCGGCTCGGCGAGCCCGCCGACATCGCCAGCGTCGTCGCGTTCCTCGCCGGCCCCGACGGCGCGTGGGTCAACGGCCAGGTCCTGCGTGCCAACGGCGGCATGTGCTGACCGGCCGCCTGTCACGCCCCCCCTGTCACCGGAGATCGATCATGAAGGAAGTCATTCTCGTCACGGGCGCGTCCAGCGGCTTCGGCCTGCTGACGGCCCAGGCGCTCGCCCGCGCCGGTCATACCGTCTACGCGTCGATGCGCGAAAGTACCGGCCGCAACGCGCCGCGCGTCGCCGCCATCGCCGCCTACGCGCAGGAACACGGCATCGACCTGCGCACCGTCGAGCTCGACGTCGGCGACGACGCGTCCGTCGGTGCCGCCATCGATCGCGTGATCGCGGACAACGGCCGCCTCGACGTCATCGTCCACAACGCCGGCCACATGGTGTTCGGCCCGGCCGAAGCGTTCACGCCCGAGCAGATCGCCCAGCTCTACGACATCAACGTCGTGTCGACCCAGCGCGTCAACCGCGCGGCGCTGCCGCACTTGCGCCGCCAGGGGCGCGGGCTGCTCGTCTGGGTGTCGTCGTCGTCCGCGCGCGGCGGTACGCCGCCGTTCCTCGCGCCCTACTTCGCCGCGAAAGCTGCGATGGATTCGCTCGCGGTGTCCTATGCGTCCGAACTGGCCCGCTGGGGGATCGAAACGTCGATCGTCGTGCCGGGCGCGTTCACCCAGGGCACGAATCACTTCGCCCACGCAGGCAAGCCGGCCGACACGGCCATTCAGGCCGCCTACGTCGACGGCCCCTATGCGGGTGTCGCCGAGCAGGCGCTTCAAGGCCTCGCCGCGCTCGAACCGGCGGACGCCGATGCCGGCACCGTCGCGACGGCGATTGCCGACATCGTCGCCGCCCCGGCCGGCAAGCGCCCGTACCGCGTGTTCGTCGATCCGTCGCACGACGGCGCGGAGGAGGTGTTCCGCGTCGGCGATCGCATTCGCCGCGAGATGTTCAGGAACATCGGCCTCGCCGACCTGCTCGCGGCCCGCGTCGGCGGCTGATCCACCGTGCGCCGGCCACGCCGGCGCACCTCAGCCTGGCTCGCAGAACCCGAGGATCGCGTCGGCGACCGCCGCCGGCGCCTCACGCTGCGGAAAGTGGCCGACGCCGTCCAGCACCTGCCGCGCGTAGCGCCCCGTAAAGAACCGCTCGCGCCCGGCCGAACCGTCCGGATGATTGCAGGTGTCCGCGCCGCCGTGCAGCACGAGTGTCGGCAACGCCAGCACCGGCGCGGGATTCAGCCGCGCATCGTCGTCGGCATAGGCCGGCGTGCCCGGTACGAATCCCCATCGATGCCGGTACGAATCCAGCACGACGTCGATCCAGTCTGGCCCGTCGAACGCGGCGGCGGCCGCCTCGAAATCGCTGTCGCGATACCAGCCCGGCGGTGACCACGTGTCCCACATCATGCGGGCAAACGCGCGGCGATCGTCGCGCAACGCCTGCTCGCCACGCGGCGTCGCCATGAACCAGTGATACCAGTAGTTGCGCGCCTGCTGCAGCGACAGCGGCTGCCCCGGATCGTTGGTGCCGTACCCGACCGACAGCATCACGAGATGCGATGCGGCGCCGTCGCGCAGCCCGCACGCGTTCGCGGCCGCCCGCGCACCCCAGTCGTGCCCGACCAGCACGGGCCGCTCGATGCCGAGCGCATCGACGAAGTCGAGCAGGTCGCGCCCGAGCGCCGCGAGCTGGCCGCTGCGCGGCACGGATGCGTCGCGAAAGCGGGTCGGCGCAAAACCGCGCAGCGCGGGCGCGAGCACGCGGTAGCCGTGCGCGGCGAGCATCGCCGCCACCGCGTTCCAGCCGACCGGGCTGTCCGGCCAGCCGTGCAGCAGCACGGCCACGCGCTCGCCGCGCGGGTTCCACTCGAGATAGGCAATGTCGAGCGACGCGGTCGTCGCATGCGCATAGGTCGTCATCGTGCACTCCGTTGGATCGATCCGAGTGCACGATGGTAGGCCGGCCTTTCGTCACGATTCACGGAGTATCATGGTTCATTCTTCGTATATCGCGTTGAATTGATCCATGGAACCGCTGACCGATCCCGCGTCGACCTCGCTCGACATCACGCTGCTGCGCACCTTCCTCGAAGTCGTCGACAGCCGCGGGTTCGCGCCGGCCGCGGAACGGCTCGCGCTGACGCCGTCCGCCGTCAGCGGCCACATCAAGCGGCTCGAACAGGCGGCCGGCACGGTGCTGCTCGCGCGCACCACCCGTCGCATCGCGCTCACGCCGGCCGGCGACACGCTGTACGCGTACGCGCGCAACATCGTCGACATGGAGCGCGAAGTGCGCGCGAGGCTGCGCGGCGCGCCGGCGCACGGGCCGCTGCGGGTCGGCGCATCGGAAGATTTCGCGGGTGCGTGGCTGCCGCACGTGCTGCGCACGTTCCGCGATCGCCACCCGCGCACGTCGATCGAGTTGAAGGTCGGGATCACCGCGTCGCTGCTGCGCGAGCAGACGCTCGGCCGGCTCGATGTCGTGTTCGGCAAGCAGTGCCGGCAGGTCGACACACCGGGCGAACTGATGTGGGAAGAACCGCTCGTGTGGGCGTTCGCGTCGGATCGCACGCTCGACGCTGGCGGCGACGTGCCGCTCGCGCTGTTTCCGCAGCCATGCGTCTATCGCGAAGCCGCCGTCGCGGCACTCGCCGCTGCGCTGCGGCCGTTTCGCGTGCTGTTCGAGAGCAGCAGCATGGCCGGCTGCGTGTCGGCCGCGCTCGCGGGCTTCGCGGTCACCGCGCTGGCACGCAGCCAGCTGCGCGACGGCCTGCGCGAATGCGGCCCGCAGGACGGCCTGCCGGCGCTGCCGGCCGCGCGTTTCTACGCGTTCGCGGCGAAACCGGACGGCGCCGGCGCGGCGTTGATCGATGCGGTGCGGGAAACCGGCCGCAGCCGCCAGTTCGCGGTGCTGCCCGGCTGAAACAGGCACGACGGCACGTGACGCGATCCGGCCGTGCCGGTCAGTCGCCCTCCGCCCCCTCCGTGCCATGCGTCAGCGCGCTCGCCATCAGTTCGCCGAACCATTCGATGAAGGCATTGAGCCGGCGCGAACGATGGCGCCGGTGCGGGTACACGGCCGACACGTCCATCGGTGCGGCGCGG
Organism: Burkholderia sp. Ap-955; assembly: GCF_011753045.1. Lineage (NCBI taxonomy): Bacteria > Pseudomonadati > Pseudomonadota > Betaproteobacteria > Burkholderiales > Burkholderiaceae > Burkholderia > Burkholderia sp. Ap-955. The sequence goes on along the minus strand of NZ_VWWH01000035.1, from coordinate 38,542 downwards.
TGGCCGGGCATCACGTCGACGAGCGCGCCGCTGTCGAGCAGATGCTGGACGTCGAAGCGCGGAATCTGGATCAGCCCCATCCCGGCGATGCAGCTGGCGATATAGGTTTCGGCATTGTTGACGATCACCCGGCTCGGCAGCATGAGCGTGTGCCGCTGGCCGTCCACGCAGTATTCCCAGTCGAGTTCGCGCCCGATCGTCGGCGACGCATAGCCGATCGCCCAGTGTCCGTGTGCGAGCGCATCCGGATGCTCGGGCACGCCGCATTCGCGCAGGTAGTCGGGGCTCGCGCAGTTGATCAGCGTGAACTGCCCGAGCGGCCGCACGACGAGGCTGCTGTCCGCGAGCCGCCCCACGCGGATCGCGCAGTCGACGCCCTCCTGCACCAGGTCGATCGAACGATCGGTCGAGCCGAGCGACAGTTGCAGCTTCGGGTAACGGTGAAACAGCGACGGCAGCGCGGGCGCCACCATGCGGCGCGCGATCCGGCTCGGCACGTCGACATTCAGCCGGCCGATCACGTCGCGGTCGTGCCGGCGGAACAGGCGGTCGAGTTCGTCGGCCTCCGCGAGCAGGCGCCGGCCGCGTTCGAGCAGCAGCGCGCCGTCGGCGGTCAGCTGCACCTGGCGTGTCGTGCGGTGCAGGAGACGCGTGCCGAGCCCCGTCTCCAGTTGCTGCACGGCTGCCGACACGGTCGCGCGCGGCACGTCGAGCGCATGCGCGGCCTTGATGAAGCTGCCCATCTCGGCAACCTGCAGGAAGATTCTGACCTGATCCAGCTTGTCCATCGGCAGGGAACGTGGGTTCGGACGAACGCCGCCGCCGGCCGTCGCGCGTCGCGGCCAGGTCCAGCGGCACAGAGAAAACGGGCACGCAGCCGCGAGGCCGCGCGCCCGTCCATTGTCCACGCAAACGCGCCATTGCGGTGCGCCGCGCGGCCCGTTGCCGGGTCGGTTACTTGGTCGTGTAGCCGCCGTTGATCAGGATCGTCTGGCCCGTGATCCACCAGCCGTCGGTGACGAGATGGCGGATGAACGGCACGACGTCCTCGATGTCGGTCAGGCCCGTCTTGCTGAACGGCGACAGCGCGGCCGCCGTCTTGTGATACGCGACCGCATCGGCGCCTTCGGCCGGATAGAAGAACGGCGTGTCCATCGGGCCCGGCCCGACGGCCGTCACCGAGATCCCGCGCGCGCCGTATTCCTTCGACGCCGCGCGCGTGAAATGCTCGACCGGCGCCTTCGACCCTTCGTACGCCGCATAGAACGGCGTGAACGCGCCGAGCAGCGACGTCACGAGCGTGACGAGCTTGCCGTGATCCTCGAGGTGCCGCCCCGCTTCCTTGATGAAGAAGAACGCCGACTTGCTGTTGACCGCGAACATCTCGTCGTACTCGGCCTCGCTGATCTCGGTGAACGGCTTCTTCAGCACCTTGCCGACCGTGTTGATCGCGATGTCGATCTTGCCGAAGCGCTGCTTCGCGTCGTCGAACAGCTTCTCGACCGCAGCGGCCGTCGTCAGGTCGCCCTGGAACGTAGCCGCTTCCGCGCCGGCCGCACGCACCGCGGCGGCCGTCTCCTCGGCCTGCGCCTGCGATGCGGCGCTGTTGTAGTGAATCGCCACGGCCTTCGCACCGTGGCTCGCCAGATCCCGCGCGATCAGGCCGCCGAGATTCTTTGCGCCGCCTGCGATCAGGACGACCTTGTCTGCGAGCGTATGAGTTGCCACGGTTGACTCCTTGTCTCGTTGAACGAAGCTTGGAGTGTAGGCACGCGCGACGCACCGGTCAGCCGGGCGGAGCTGGATGGATTATCCAGAAAAACGATCCAATCGAAGCGCGGCAGTGCTGCCTGCCGCACCGACAACCGCGCCGGAATCTGTCCTCGATCGATGGGCGCCGATGCCGGCGCCGGCTCAGCGCGCGTACAGCGTCGCGTCGATCCTGCCGAGCAGCCATTGCATGCCGGCCAGATGCTGCTGGTCGTGGCTGCACAGGTAGTGGACGAGCCCGCGCACGGTCAGCGACCCGTAGCCGTCGAAATCCCCGGTGCGCGCGAACTGTTCGGGCGTGAGGCGCGACACGAGGTCCAGCGTCTCGCGCCGCGCGTCGCGGATCGCCGCGAGCACGTCGGACGCATACGCGTCGTTGTAGCGGCGCTCGATCGCGAGCGCGTCGCCGTCGATCGACACGAGCAGCGGCCGGTCTTCGTCGAGCATCCGCCGCAGCCGCACGTGATAGCCGTCGATCTCGATGTCGCGCACGTGGCAGAGCTGCCCGAGCGGCGAAAAGTGCTCGCTCGGCATCCCGGCCCAGTCGTCGGGTGTCCAGCGCGCGTAGCCGTCGGGGACGGCCGCGAAATGGGCTTCGAGCTGACGGGGGAAATCGGCGAGTGCGTCGAGCGTCGTCGGATTCATGCGGTACTCCCTGTCGGATAAGAGCGGCGGCAGCCCTGGCACGGGCCTGCCGCCGCCGTTGCGTCACTTCACGCTGAAGCCGTACGCGCCCTGCGTGCGGTGCCCGTCGGTCGCGACGGCCACCCATTTCACCGTATAGGCGCCGGTGCCGACCGCCGTGAGCGGCACCGACATCCGCTTGCGGTTCGACGCGTCGATGCGCGCACGGCCGTCCGACACCGTCTTGCCGTCGCCGTCGACGACGACGATCGAGCTGAACGCCGGCTCCAGCGGCTCGGTGAAGTCGATCGTGACGGCGGCCGGGGCGGCAGCCACCGCCGCGCCCGCCGCCGGATCGCTCTTCGCGAGGTGCGCGTGCGCGAACGCCGCCGACGAGACAGTCGCGGCAACGATGACGGCAGCGGCGTTGCGGCCGAACGGGAACAAAGCAAAAGGCATGGACTTTCCGTGAAGAATGAACGGACGCCGCGCCCCGCGCGGCGTACCGGCAGCTTACCAGCGCATGCGCGTTCATGCCGGTCGCGCGCCATCGCTTGATAGAATGCGCGCGCTATGGATCTCGAAAGCATTCTCTACACCCAGGGCTTCGGCTCGCGCCGCCAGTGCCGCGGCCTGATCGAAGCGGGCCGCGTCAGCGTGGCGGGCGCCAACGCGACCGACCCCGACGCCGCGTTCGATACCGACGGCCTCGTGTTCTCGGTCGACGATACGGCGTGGCCGTTCCACGCACGCGCCTATCTCGCGCTCAACAAGCCGGCCGGCTACGAGTGTTCGCGCGACCCGCAACACCACGCGAGCGTGTTCAGCCTGCTGCCCGCACCGCTCGTCGCGCGCGGCGTGCAATGCGTCGGGCGTCTCGACCAGGACACGACGGGCCTGCTGCTGCTGTCCGACGACGGCCAGTTCGTGCACGCGTACACGTCGCCGAAGCGCAAGGTGCCGAAGACCTACGTGGCAACCGTGCGCCACCCCCTCGACGACACGCAGCTGAACGCGCTGCGCACCGGCGTTCAATTGCACGGCGAACCGAAGCCGATCGCGGCCGTCGCCGCCGACGCCCGCGACACGCACGCGCTTGCGCTGACCGTGCTCGAAGGCAAGTACCACCAGGTCAAGCGGATGGTCGCGGCGGTGAGCAACCGCGTCGAGTTGCTGCATCGCGAAAGCATCGGCGGCTTCGCGCTGCCGGCCGACCTCGCGCCGGGCGCGTGGCGCTGGCTCGATGACGCCGACCTTTCAGCGCTGCGCAATCCGGTCAAAACCCTGTAAGGGAAAATCCGCACGACCGTTCGACGTCCAGCCGCATCTCGACCCCATCTTCCCCCGCTATACTGAAATCACAAGCTGTACGAGCAGCGATGCAGGGGGAGACATCATGAACATCAACCATTCTTTCGAACTGTCGTACGTAATGATCGCGTTCGCGGTCATCGGTGTCATCGTGATCGGCGGGCTGCTGGCCGCGATGCACATGAAGCACAAATATCATCCGAACCTGATTGGTGCGCTGATCGGCGCGTTGCTGTGTTTCCTGCTGATCGAGGCGCTACCGGCGCTCACCTGACGCGCTGCCCGGCGCGAGCGTTTGAAGGAAATCATCTACGGTCGGATAGCGCAACGTCACGCACAATTCGGCCTTGAGCCGTGCGTTGGACAGGCGCCGCGACTCGCGCATGAACGACAGCAGCGTCGGTTCGAGCTGACGCTCGGCGTCCGCGCGGCTCACGCGTGGCGGCTTCGGCAGGCCGAGCACCTGCGCGACCCGGTCGAAATATTCCCCCATCCGCAGTTCGCTGTCGTCCGACGCATGCACGGTACGCGCCGGCTTGCCACGCTCGGCCGCACGGCGCAGGATCGCCGCGAGATCGTCCGCGTGGATGTGGTTCGTGTAGACGTCGTCGGCCGGTTCGAGCGCCGGCGTGCCGCGCTCGAGCCGTGCGACCGGCAGACGGTTCGCCGCGTAGATCCCGGGAATCCGCACGATGCGCGCGGACAGCACGCCGCGCACCGTCGCCGCACGCAGTTGCCGCTCGGCCGACACGCGCCGGAACGCGCGCGGATTCGCGGGGCGCAGCGGGTGCGTTTCGTCGATGCGCGCGCCGCCGCAATCGCCGTAAACGCCCGTCGTACTGGCGTAGACGAGCCTCGGCGCACGAAGGCCGTCGGGTACAATACGCGCTGCCCGAACGGGCGCGCCGGCCTGTCGGGTCGCGGTGCGCAGGGTTCGGAGCCGGCCCACCGCCGATGCCGGCGGCACCGGTGGCCGTCGCGCAGGCACGGTCGTTGCGGCGATCAGCGCACGCGTGCGCCGGTCGTCGCGGCCATCGGACTGCGGCGGTGCGAGATGCAGGATCGTGCGGGCCAGACCCGCGAGGCGGCCGAGTGTCGCCCGGCGATCGAGGTCGCCGACGATCGGCGTTGCACCCGCGGCGCGCAGTTCGTCGCGACGGGCCGGATGGCTCGTCAGCGCGAAGATCCGCAGGTTGCGGCGCGTGTCGCGCCATTGCGCGACGCAGCGCATGCCGACGTCGCCGCAGCCGACGATCAGTGCGCGCGGCCGGCGCAGGATTCGAGTCGCGATCATGTTGGTTGCGAAATCAGTAGCCACCGTTGCGCGACGCGCAACGGGTTTGCATTGTAGCTGCCGTGCCCGACATGCACGGTCCCCACATTTTGTTCTAGTTTGGTTCTATGGCATTCAACGTCACTCTCAAGCAAAGCGGCCGGCAATTCCAGGTCGAGTCGGATGAAACCGTGCTGGCGGCCGCGCTGCGCCAGAATGTCCATCTGCCGTACGGCTGCAAGAACGGCGCGTGCGGCTCCTGCAAGGGCCAGATCGTGTCGGGCCAGATCGAACAGGGCCCGCACGCCGCGTCGGCGCTGTCCAACGACGAGCGCACCCGCGGCCTCGCGCTGCTGTGCTGCTCGAAGGCGCAGTGCGACCTCGAAATCGACGTGCGTGAAATCGCCGGCGTCGACGGCGTACAGGTCAAGAAACTGCCGTGCCGCATCGCCGCGCTCGAGCGCAAGGCCGACGACGTGATGGTCGTGAAGCTCCAGTTGCCCGCCAACGAACGCCTGCAGTATCTCGCGGGCCAGTACGTCGAGTTCATCCTGAAGGACGGCTCGCGTCGCAGCTACTCGATGGCGAACGCGCCGCACGAGGAAGGCCCGATCGAGCTGCACATCCGCCACATGCCGGGCGGCAAGTTCACCGACCACGTGTTCGGCGCGATGAAGGAGCGCGACATCCTGCGCTTCGAAGGCCCGCTCGGCACGTTCTTCCTGCGTGAAGATTCCGACAAGCCGATCGTGCTGCTCGCATCGGGCACCGGCTTCGCGCCGATCAAGGCGATCATCGAGCACGTGAAGCACACGGGCATCACGCGCCCGATGACGCTCTACTGGGGCGCGCGCCGCAAGAAGGACATCTACCTCGGCGAACTCGCCGAGCAGTGGGCACGCGAGATCCCGAACTTCAAGTACGTGCCGGTGCTCTCCGAGCCGGACGCCGGCGACCAGTGGACGGGCCGCACCGGTTTCGTCCATCGCGCGGTGATCGAGGATCTGCCCGACCTGTCGGGCCACCAGGTGTATGCATGCGGCGCGCCGGTGATGGTCGAGTCCGCGCAGCGCGATTTCACGCAGCACCACGCGCTGCCGGCCGACGAGTTCTACGCGGACTCGTTCACGAGCGCCGCCGATCTCGCGCATCCGGTCTGAGGCGTGCGCACCCGCGTACGGCACTGCGCGCCGCGATGTCACATCCGTGGCATCGCGGCGGTTTACAGTGTGGCGCGGGATGCCTTATGCTTGCGCACATGAACTGCTTCCTGTCCGCCCTTCGACGTCGCCGCTCGCCGCTCCGCCCGGATGCCGCAGGCTCGTCACGGACTCGCGCGTAACCCCCGCACTGCTTCACCGGTTACGCACAAGCTGTTCGACCCACCAGCCACGGCCTTCCGTGGCTTTTTTATTGCCCGTTTCCCTTTCAACGTCCGCTGGAGTCTGCTGCCATGCCCCTGAACGATTATCCGATCGACTCGCTGATGTACATCACGAACCGCCCCGACATCGTGTTTACGCACGGCAAGGGTTCGTGGCTCTACGATCACACGGGCAAGCGCTATCTGGACTTCATCCAGGGCTGGGCCGTCAACAGCCTCGGCCATTGCAACGAAGGCATCGTCGACGCGCTGAAGACGCAGGCCGAAAAGCTGCTGAACCCGTCGCCCGCGTTCTACAACGAACCGATGGCGAAGCTCGCGGGCCTGCTCACGCAGCACAGCGTGTTCGACAAGGTGTTCTTCACGAACAGCGGCGCGGAAGCGAACGAAGGCGCGATCAAGCTCGCGCGCAAGTGGGGCCGCAAGTTCAAGAACGGCGCGTACGAGATCATCACGTTCGACCACAGCTTCCACGGCCGCACGCTCGCGACGATGTCGGCCAGCGGCAAGCCGGGCTGGGACACGATCTACGCCCCGCAGGTGCCGGGCTTCCCGAAGGCCGAGCTGAACGACATCAACTCGGTCGAGAAGCTGATCACCGACAAGACCGTCGCGGTGATGCTCGAACCGATCCAGGGCGAAGGCGGCGTGATTCCGGCCACGCGTGAATTCATGCAGGCGCTGCGCGCGCTGACGAAGCAGCACGACCTGCTGCTGATCGTCGACGAAGTGCAAAGCGGCTGCGGCCGCGCGGGCACGCTGTTCGCGTACGAGCTGTCCGGGATCGAGCCGGACGTCATGACGCTCGCGAAAGGCATCGGCGGCGGCGCCCCGCTCGGCGCGCTGCTGTCGAAGGCCGAGTTCGCGGTGTTCGAGGCCGGCGACCAGGGCGGCACGTACAACGGCAACCCGCTGATGACGGCGGTCGGCTATTCGGTGATCTCGCAGCTCGTCGCACCGGGCTTCCTCGAAGGTGTGCGTGCGCGCAGCGAATACCTGAAGCGCAAGCTGCTCGAGCTGTCGGAAGAGCGCGGCTTCGAAGGCGAACGCGGCGAAGGCCTGCTGCGCGCATTGCTGCTCGGCAAGGACATCGGCCCGCAGATCGTCGAGAAGGCCCGCGACATGCAGCCCGACGGCCTGCTGCTGAATGCCGCGCGGCCGAACCTGCTGCGCTTCATGCCCGCACTGAATGTGACGACCGAGGAAATCGACCAGATGATGGCGATGCTGCGGTCGGTGCTCGACACGCTCTAAGGAGAACCCGCCGATGGATGCCGCCGCCGATGCTGTTGCAATCCGCCCGTTCGAACGCGCCGACACCGATGCCGTGCTCGCGGTATGGCGCGACGCGTTCCCGCAGTACGACGAGGCCGGTGCGCCGCCGCACCGCGATCCGCTGCGATCGATCGAGCTGAAGCTCGCGACGCAGCCGGAACTGTTCTTCGTCGCGACCAGCGGCGCGCGCGTGGTCGGCACGCTGATGGCGGGTTTCGACGGGCATCGCGGCTGGCTCTACTCGTTCGGCGTATCGAACGACGCACGCCGGCTCGGCATCGGCCGCGCGCTGATCGCGCATGCGGAACGCGCGCTTGCCGCGCGCGGCTGCCTGAAGATCAACCTGCAGGTGCTGCCCGGCAACGACGATGCGTGCCGCTTCTACGCGGCGCTCGGCTATCGCGTCGAGGAGCGCATCTCGTTCGGCAAGACGCTGCCGGCCGCGTGAAGCAGAGGCCGGCAGCCCGCCACGTCAGCGCGTGATCGGCCCCGCGCCCGGCAGCGGATTGCCGAGCGCGTCGGTCGGCACGGCCTGCTGCTCGAACGCGGCGAAATACGCGGCCCACTGGGTATCGCTCACGCGCACGATCAGCGCGCCGTCCTGCCAGATGTCGTTGTGATCGTTGTGGTCGTCGCCCGCGCGGTGCAGGTAGTTCGAGCCGGTCGAGCCCTGGTTCATGTGCGTATCGTGGATGCCGTTGCCTTCCGAATACGAACGGCCGAACACGACGACGTCGAGCCCCTGCGACTGCGCGGCGTTCACGAGTCGCAGCAGCGACGGGATCGGCTCCTGATTCTCCGTGCCGTCCATCACGGCGCTCGGGCGCCATGCGCCCGTTTCGTTCAGGATGTCGCTGCGCAGATAGTCGAGCGCGGGCAATGCCGCCTGCCCCGTCAGGTCCGTATAGCCTTCGGCGGCGGCCTCGAGCGTCTGCGTGATCGGGTGGTGGAAATCGTAGACGAGCTTGTAGTTCAGCAGGTCGTCCGCGTCGTTGGTGCCGACGTTGATCGCGACGTCCCAGTCGCCGCCGGGCAACGCCAGCGTCAGGTGGATGTGATACTGGATCTCGCTGCCGTGCGGCGAACCTTTCAGCTTCGCCACCGATGTCACCTTCGCCTTCACGAAACCGTAGTCCAGACTCATGCGTGCTCTCCGTGTCCCGATGGGCCGCCGATGCTACGCGACCCGTGTGACGGTTGGCAGGCGACCGGCAACGGGCGGCCGCCCCATCGTTCCCGCGCCGCGTGCGCGGCGCAACAGTCGAATGGAGTCGCGCCCGCACGCACAAGTTCGACCGGAATCGCATGACACGAAAAAAAAGGCTGTCACGGCATCCCGTGACAGCCTTTCGAAAGCCCGTGTGCGACGCGGCCGGCCTCTGCCGTCGCGCGCCGCCGGGCCCGCTCATTCACTCACTCATTCACCCAGGTACGCGGCACGCACCTTCGGATCGTCGAGCATCTGCTTCGCATCGCCTTCCATCGTGACCGTGCCCGAATCCATCACGTAGCCACGATCGGCCGCCTGCAGCGCGAGGCGCGCGTTCTGCTCGACGAGCAGCACCGTGATGCCCTCCTTCGAGATTTCACGCACCACTTCGAAGATCTTCTCGACCATGATCGGCGACAGGCCCATCGACGGTTCGTCGAGCAGCAGCAACTTCGGCTTCGAGAGAATCGCGCGCGACATCGCCAGCATCTGCTGCTCGCCGCCCGACAGCGTGCCCGCGAGCTGCGTCGCCCGCTCCTTCAGGCGCGGGAAGAAGCCGAACATGCGGTCGACGTCCTTCTTGATCTGCTCGTTGTCGTTGCGCAGGTACGCGCCCATCTGCATGTTCTCGACGATCGACATCCGCGCGAAGATCCCGCGGCCTTCCGGCACCATCGCGAGGCCGCGCTTGAGCAGCTCGTGCGACGGGATGCCCTTGATCGACTTGCCCTCGTACTCGATGTCGCCTGCCGAATACGCCTTGAGACCCGTGATCGCCTTCATCGTCGTGGTCTTGCCTGCGCCGTTCGCGCCGATCAGCGTCACGAGCTCGCCCTGGCGGACTTCCATGTCAACGCCCTTGACGGCCTGGATGCCGCCGTAGTTGACCTGCAAGCCCTTGATTTTCAACATTGCCGCTGCCATCAGTGCACCCCTGCGCCGAGATATGCCTCAATCACCTTCGGATTCTTCTGCACGTCCTGCGGCAGACCTTCGGCGATCACCTTGCCGTAATCGAGCACCGTCATCCGGTTGCACAGCCCCATCACGAGCTTCACGTCGTGCTCGATCAGGAGAATCGTGCGGCCGTCCGAGCGGATCTTGTCGAGCAGGCGCGTGAGTTCGACCTTCTCGGTCGCGTTCATCCCGGCCGCCGGCTCGTCGAGCGCGAGCAGCTTCGGGTCGGTGGCCAGCGCGCGCGCGATCTCGAGACGGCGCTGGTGGCCGTACGACAGGTTGCGCGACGTGTAGTCCGCGTACTGCAGCACGCCGACGTATTCGAGCAGCTCGATCGCGCGTTCCTTGATCTCGCGCTCCTCCTGGCGTTCGGCCGGTGTCTGGAACACCGCGCCGAGCAGCCCGTGCTTGGTACGCACGTGGCGGCCCACCATCACGTTCTCGAGGGCCGTCATCCCGCCGAACAGGCGGATGTTCTGGAACGTGCGCGCGATGCCCGTCTTCGCGACCTGATGCACCGCGGTCGGCTTGTATTCCGTGCCGTCGAGCTTGAACTCGCCGGAGTCCGGCGTGTAGAGGCCCGTGATCACGTTGAAGAACGTCGTCTTGCCGGCGCCGTTCGGGCCGATCAGGCCGTAGATCTCGCCTTCCCTGATCTGCAGACCGACGTCGGACAGCGCCTGCAGGCCGCCGAAGCGTTTGTTCACGCCCTGCACGGACAGTCGGATTTGTTTGTCGCTCATGTGTGTATCCCCTCGTCCGTAGGTTAAGCGCGCACCGGCTTCTTGCTGGCGCGCTTCGCCAGTTTCGCGATCTTGTCCTCATGCTTCGGCGCGGGCCACAGGCCTTCCGAGCGATACAGCATGATGACGACCATCGCGAGGCCGTACAGCGCCTGACGGATCACTTCCGTATCGACGATGTCATGACCGAACAGCGCGTGCTGCAGCGGGCTCATCGTCGAGCGCAGGAATTCCGGGAAGATCGCGAGCAGCACCGCACCCAGGATCACGCCCGGGATGTGGCCCATGCCGCCGAGCACCACGCAGGCCAGCACGACGATCGATTCCCAGAACGTGAACGATTCCGGCGACACGAAGCCCTGGAACGAACCGAACATCGCACCCGACAGGCCGCCGAACGACGCGCCCATCGCGAATGCGAGCAGCTTCACGTTGCGGGTGTTGATGCCCATCGCCTTCGCCGCGATCTCGTCTTCGCGGATCGCCGCCCATGCGCGGCCGATACGCGAGTGCTGCAGGCGCGTACACACCCAGATCACCAGCAGCGAGCACAGCACGAACAGGTAGTAGTACATGTAGACCGACGGCAGCTGGATCCCGAACAGCGAGTGCGTCTGCGCGAGGCTGAAGTCGCCGACGTGCACCGGATCGATGCCCGTGATCCCCTTCGGGCCGTTGGTGATGTTCACCGGACGGTCGAGGTTGTTCATGAAGATCCGGACGATTTCACCGAAGCCGAGCGTCACGATCGCCAGGTAGTCGCCGCGCAGGCGCAGCGTCGGCGCGCCGAGCAGGATCCCGAAGGTCGCCGCCAGCGCCATCGCGATCGGCACGATGATCAGGAACGGGATGTGCAACCCGTTCGGCGCGAGCGCCGCGATCCACTCGAACTGCGAGGTCAGGTGCGGCGAGCTCAACAATGCCGCGGTGTACGCGCCCACCGCGTAGAACGCGATGTAACCCAGGTCGAGCAGGCCGGCGAAGCCGACCACCACGTTCAGGCCCAGCGCGAGCATCACGTACAGCATCGCGAAGTCGAGCACGCGGACCCAGTAGTTGCCGCCGGCCGAGCCGATGATGATCGGCGCCGCGATCACGAAGACCGCGGTCAGGAGGCCGATGATGACGGTCTTGGTGGTGTTGCGCTCTTCGACGAGCGACGTCGAGGATTCGATCGGTTGAATGGATGTCATGTTGTTTGCTCCCTTCCGTTACGCGCGATCCGCGACACGTTCACCCAGCAGGCCGGACGGACGGAACACCAGCACGATGATCAGCACGATGAAGGCGAACACGTCCTGGTAGTTACTGCCGAATACGCCGCCCGTGAGGTTGCCGATGTAGCCGGCCCCGAGCTGCTCGATCAGGCCGAGCAGCACGCCGCCGACCATCGCACCGCCGAGGTTGCCGATCCCGCCCAGCACCGCAGCGGTGAATGCCTTCATGCCGGGGATGAAGCCCATGTAGAAGTGCACGTTGCCGTATTCGGATGCGATCATCACGCCGGCCAGTGCGGCGAGCGCGGAGCCGATCATGAACGTCGCGGAGATCACGAAGTTCGGGTTCACGCCCATCAGGCTCGCGGTGTTCGGGCTTTCGGCGATCGCGCGCATCGCGCGGCCGAGCTTGGTCTTGTGCACGAGCAGCAGCAGGCCGCCCATCACGATGAACGCGACCGCGATGATCACGATTTCAGTCACCGAGATCACGGCGCCGGGCGTCGTATCGGTGGCCTTGATCACGTTGATCGGATCGGTCGGCAGCAATTGCGGGAACGGCAGCGGGTTGCGCGACCAGATGATCATCGCGGCGGTCTGCAGCAGGATCGACACGCCGATCGCGGTGATCAGCGGGGCGAGGCGCGGTGCGCGACGCAGCGGCCGGTAGGCGACCCGCTCGATCGTGAAGCCGACGAATGCACAGACGACTGCGGCGATACCCAGGCCGATCGTCAGCGTCGCGACGTTGCCGAGTCCGGGGAAATGGTTCTGCAGCACGGTGATGGCCGACAGGGCGACCATCGCGCCGATCATCAGCACGTCGCCATGCGCGAAGTTGATGATGCCGAGAATGCCGTACACCATCGTGTAGCCCAACGCGATGATGGCGTAGACACTGCCGAGCACCAGCCCGTTGAGAACCTGCTGGACGAAAATATCCATTTAAAGCTCCTTGGCCCGTGCTGCCGGAGGACGTTGCGCCCCGCGGGTAAGCGAGGAATCGCGCCTTCTCGGCGACACTGCGGGTACTAGTCGATACCGGTAAGGGTGGATCGTCCCGGCGCGCGCCGCCCGGCCTGTACGGCCGGACCTGCCGCCGGAGCGGATACAAAAACGGCACCGCACTGTTCCGGTGCCGTCATGAGTCCCGTCGCTAAATCGTCACGACATCGAGGACGGTGTTCGTGGCCTCCTTGAAGTCGTAGGGCAGCATGCCGAGACGGCCATCGTCCGGTTGCCCGGCATCCGTGCCTTTTCCCGTCCGGTGCGAGGCAAGCCCCGCACCCGGGCGGATCGGATTCCGTGCCGCGCTGCCTCGCAAGGCACCGCGAACGCCGCGCCCGACATTCGTCAGGACTGCGTCGGAATCCATCGTACGAACCAGACCGCGCGCCGCGACATCATTGCTCGCGGCAACGCGCTGTTTCGTCGAATCGAAATGAAAGGGGACCGGCGACATCGGCACGCTGTCCGCATCGCCGGGCACCCTGGCCGGCCTGCGTCGATCGGCGCGCACGGTCGCTGTCACGCCACGACCGGCGGCCTGCTGTGCTGCAACCTGCGTGCCCGCTGCCTGGCCGTTCGCCAGGCCAAGCGCGTTGATTTCCTCGATCGCCAAACGTGCCCCGTTTTCCTTGTCCTTGCCCAATTGCGCGGTGCGGCCCACGAACGGTGCCGCACGACCGGTTCCGGCGACGCGCACGCCGCTGGCCGGCGGTGCCGCGAACGCCGCAGCCTCCCTCCCCGCCTCGTCGTCGCTCTTTTTGCTGCAGCCGGCAAGCATTGCAACCGGTGCGGCGACGGACATGGCGTAAGCCAACTTCACATGCATTGAGTGGTCTCCCGCGCCTTGCCAAAATCCGATTTCAAAGCCATTCAGGCCTGAAAACGGGCGCATTGTAACTCCATTTATAGGACGCCAATAATCCTGATTCGATGGGGTTTTCCTGCATTGCAACCAATTTTGAGAGACGCTTGGAAGCGCGCAGAGCAACCGGGTTGCACCATTGATCCGAATAATGGTTGCGATTGCGATTTCGACAGGCAAAAAAAAGCGCGCCGCAAGGCGCGCTTCGGTGTTCCGCAGGTGCGATGCGGCAATCAGGCAGCGGGCGGCAGGTTCAACCCGCGCGGCAGCGGAAACGACACGTTTTCCTCGATGCCGTCGAGCGCGCGCACATTGCGCACACCGAGTTCGCGCAGTCGCGCGATCACGGCCTGGGCGAGCACTTCGGGGGCCGACGCGCCGGCCGTCACGCCGATGCGACGCTTGCCTGCGACCCATGCCGGATCGATCTGGTCGGGTGCATCGACCATGTACGCGTCCACGCCGCGCTTCTCGGCCACTTCACGCAGGCGGCTCGAATTCGAGCTGTTCGGGCTGCCGACGACGATCACGACATCGCACTGCGGCGCCATGAACTTCACGGCGTCCTGGCGGTTCTGCGTCGCATAGCAGATGTCCTGCTTCTTCGGCTCGCGGATCTTCGGATACTTGGCCTTCAACGCGCCGATGATCTCGGCTGCGTCGTCGACGGACAGCGTCGTCTGCGTGACGAGCGCGATGCGTTCGGGATCGGCGAGCTCGAGCTTCTGCACGTCCTCGACGCTCTCGACGAGATGCATGCCGCGCTCGACCTGCCCCATCGTGCCTTCAACTTCCGGATGGCCCTTGTGCCCGATCATGACGATGTCGACGCCGTCCTGGCGCATCTTCGCCACTTCGACGTGCACCTTCGTGACGAGCGGGCAGGTTGCGTCGTAAATGCGCAACCCGCGCACGTCGGCCTCGTCGCGCACGGCCTTCGACACGCCGTGCGCGCTGAAGATCACGGTATTGCCGGCCGGCACTTCCTCGAGTTCCTCGACGAAGATCGCGCCTTTCTTCTTCAGATCCTCGACCACGTACTTGTTGTGGACGATCTCGTGACGGACATAGATCGGCGCACCGTGCATCGCGATGGCGCGCTCGACGATCTCGATCGCGCGATCGACGCCCGCGCAGAAACCGCGCGGCTGGGCCAGCAGGATTTCGGCATCGGCGGCGACGGTCTGCCCGGACAGTGTATCGGTGGTGCTCATGATTACAGGATTCCGATGATTTTCACTTCGAACGTGAGCGCTTGGCCCGCGAGCGGATGATTGAAGTCGAACAGTGCCGAGGTTTCGCTGACTTCCTTCAGCACCCCCGCGTATCGGCCGCCGTCCGGTGCGTTGAACTCGATCAGTTCGCCCGGCGTGAAATCGTCGCCGACCATCCCGTTCTCGCGCAGCGTCGACAGCGTCACGCGCTGGAGCATGTCGGGATTGCGGGGACCGAACCCCTGCTCGGGGGCTAGCTGAAAAGTCGAATGGTCGCCGACCCTGAGGCCGATCAGAATCTGTTCCAGCGACGGCGCCAGTTGCCCCGCGCCGAGCAGCAGCGTGGCTGGCTTGTCGGTGAAGGTGTTGACGATATCGGCGCCGTCGGCCAGTGCCAGCCGGTAATGCAACGTGACGTGGGAACCGGGCTTCACTTCGGATAGATCGATGAGGCTCATGAATTACTCGTTCAGTCGGCGCCCGATACGGCCGAACGGCCCGGCGCAAAACTAATATTGTAAGTCACCTGAGCGCGCAAGGCGGAAAGTGCGACGACGTCGCGCACACCGCCCGCCGCCAATGGAGTTTCAAGCATGCTGTCACCCTGCCCAGCCTTGCCGTCCGTCGAATGCCGCGACAGCACCGATCTGCCGGCCGATCCGCCCGGCCGCGTCATCCCGATCCACCGGCGCAAGCGCCGCCTGCGCGGCTGGCGGCCCGAGCGGCCACGCGAGCGATTGCTGGAGCGCGGGCCGGCGGCGCTGACCGACGACGAACTAGTCGCCCTGCTGCTCGGCACGGGCAAGCCCGGGCACGACGTGTTCACCACCGCCCGCGCACTGGTCAAGCAGTTCAAGTCGTTGCACGGACTGCTCGAGGCGACCACCGACGATTTCGAGGCGCACCCCGGCATCGGCCCCGCGCGCTCCGCGCGGCTGGTTGCCGTCATCGAGATCGCGCGTCGCATGCTGAAGGAGAAAGCGCACGAGAAGAAGCCGATCGATTCACCCAGCGCGGTCGAGGACTATCTGCGGCTGAAGATCGGCGCGCGTCCGTACGAAGTGTTCGCGGCGGTCTACCTCGACGCGCGCCACGGCCTGATCGACATGGAGGAAATCACCCGCGGCTCGCTGACGCGCATGGCCGTCTACCCGCGCGAGATCGTGCGCCGCGCGATGGCATACAACGCCGCGGCCCTGATCGTCGCCCACAATCATCCGTCTGGCGCGGTGCAGCCGAGCGCGGAAGATCGCCGCCTGACCCGCGTGCTGCACGACGCGCTCGCGCTCGTCGATGTCAGGCTGCTCGATCACGTCGTGATCGGCACCAGTGATACTTTTTCGTTCGCACGGGCCGGTTGGATGTAGACTGTGTGGTTGCGGCCCGCCCAAGGGCGCCGCAACGGTGATGCGAAATTAGGTTTGATTTTTCTGAACTTTTTCTGCTAGAATCGCCGTCTGTCTTTTTTCCAACCAGTTCTAGCCATCGAAGGGCCTTGTCTGTAAGGGCTTCGGCGTTCTGAGTGCAGCCATGGATCACGTGGCGGTACGATGGAACCTTCATCGGCGATCGAACCCCGAATTTAGCGTATTAGGAGTGCTCTCATGGCACGCGTATGCCAAGTAACTGGGAAAGCGCCGATGAGCGGCAACAACGTTTCCCACGCCAACAACAAGACCAAGCGTCGCTTCCTGCCGAACCTGCAAAACCGCCGGTTCTGGGTTGAGAGCGAAAACCGCTGGGTGCGCCTGCGCGTCTCGAACGCCGGCCTGCGCCTGATCGACAAGAACGGCATCGATTCCGTGCTCGCTGACCTGCGCGCACGCGGCGAAGCCTAAGCCCAAGGAGCACAATCATGGCAAAAGGCGCACGCGACAAGATCAAGCTTGAGTCGACCGCTGGTACGGGTCACTTCTACACGACCACGAAGAACAAGCGCAACATGCCGGAAAAGATGGCGATCAAGAAGTTCGATCCCGTCGTCCGCAAGCATGTGGAATACAAAGAAACCAAGATCAAGTAATCTCCGGTTTCTGCCAGCCTGACGGCGACCGAAAAGCCCCGCACATGCGGGGCTTTTTGTTTTGCGCGCACGCTCCGGCGCGACGCGGTATGCTCTCCCCTTTCCGCGGCCACGGCCGCCGGAACGCACAAGATCAAAAGCGTAACGATGGAGATGCAGCATGAAATTCGACGTGGCGATCGTCGGCAGCGGCCTGGCAGGGCTGTCGGTCGCACTCAACCTGGCCAGCACGCGACGTGTCGCGCTGATCGCGAAGCGGTCGATGATGGAGGGCGCGAGCGATAACGCGCAAGGCGGCATCGCGGCAGTCCTCGATTCGGCGGACAGCATCGAGAACCACGTCGACGACACGCTGGTCGCCGGTGGCGGCTTGTGCGACGAAGGCGCGACGCGCTATATCGTCGAGCACGGCCGCGAAGCAATCGAATGGCTGATCTCGCAGGGCGTGCCGTTCACGAAGGACGACGCGGCCGAGCTCGGCTTCCATCTCACGCGTGAAGGCGGCCACAGCCACCGCCGGATCATCCACGCGGCCGACGCGACCGGCCATGCGGTGCTCGCCACGCTGTCGGCACGTGCGCGCCAGCATCCGAACATCACGTTCTTCGAAAACCACCACGCGATCGACCTGATCACGTCGGACCGGCTCGGCCTGCCCGGCCGCCGCTGTCACGGCCTGTACGCGCTCGACGTCGACAACGACCGCACGATCACGATCGAGGCGCCGCATACGGTGCTCGCAACGGGCGGCGCCGGCAAGGTCTACCTGTACACGACGAACCCCGACACCGCGACCGGCGACGGCATCGCGATGGCGTGGCGTGCGGGCTGCCGCGTGTCGAACATGGAATTCATCCAGTTCCACCCGACCTGCCTGTTCCATCCGTACGCGAAGTCGTTCCTGATTTCCGAAGCCGTGCGCGGCGAAGGCGGCCTGTTGAAGCTGCCCGATGGCACGCGCTTCATGCCCGCGCATGATCCGCGCGCCGAACTCGCGCCGCGCGACATCGTTGCGCGCGCGATCGACTTCGAGATCAAGAAGCGCGGGATCGACTGCGTGTATCTCGACATCAGCCACCAGCCGGAAGCGTTCCTGCGCGAACACTTCCCGACGATCCACGCGCGCTGCCTCGAATTCGGCATCGACATCGCGAAAGAGCCGATTCCCGTCGTGCCGGCCGCACACTACACGTGCGGCGGCGTCGTCACCGATCTCGCCGGGCGCACCGATCTCGCGGGCCTGTATGCGGTCGGCGAAACGTCGTACACGGGGCTTCACGGCGCGAACCGGCTCGCGAGCAACTCCCTGCTCGAATGTCTCGTGATCGGTCGTGCCGCGGCCGAAGCGATCGAGGCAGCCGGCTTCGATGCCGAAACGCCGGCCACGCTGCCCGCATGGGATGAAAGCCGCGTATCGGATGCGGACGAGGAAGTCGTCGTTGCGCACAACTGGGACGAGCTGCGCCGCCTGATGTGGAACTACGTCGGCATCGTGCGCACCGACAAGCGCCTCGAACGCGCGAAGCACCGGCTGTCGCTGCTGCGCGACGAGATCCAGGAGTACTACGCGAACTTCCGCGTGACGCGCGACCTGCTCGAACTGCGCAACCTCGTCGACGTGGCGACGCTGATCGTGAAGAGCGCACACTCGCGCCGCGAAAGCCGCGGGCTACACTACAGCCGCGACTGGCCGAACTCGCTGCCGAAGGCACTGCCGAGCGTGCTCACGCCGCGCGCGCGTCGCTGAGCGGCACGCCCTTCCCGGCTGCGGTCGCACAGGAAAAAAGCCGTTGGCGTTTGCGCGCCAACGGCTTTTTTGTCTGATCGAACGCGTTCGGTCAGTCGACGATCCGCATCGAATAGTCCGTCGCGCGCACGTCCTTCGTCAGCGCGCCGATCGAGATACGGTCGACCCCCGTTTCCGCGAACGCACGCACTGTCTCGAAATTGACGCCGCCCGACACTTCGAGCACGGCCTTGCCGTTCGCCACACGCACCGCTTCACGCATCATGTCGAGCGTGAAGTTGTCGAGCAGCACCGACTGCGCGCGATGTGCGAGCGCCGTATCGAGTTGTGCAAGCGTCTCGACTTCGACCTGCACGGGCACGCCCGACTCCAGCGCAAATGCTGCGTCGAGCGCCTCGCCGACACCGCCTGCCGCCGCGATGTGGTTTTCCTTGATCAGGATGCCGTCGTACAACGCGAGACGCTGGTTCTCGCCCCCGCCGACGCGCACCGCGTACTTCTGCGCGAGCCGCAGGCCCGGCAGCGTCTTGCGCGTATCGAGGATCTTCGCGCGCGTGCCTTCGACGCGATCGACGTAACGACGCGTCGCGGTCGCGACGCCCGACAGCAACTGCAGGAAGTTCAGCCCGTTGCGCTCGGCCGTCAGCAGCGCGCGCGCCGGCCCTTGGAGTTCGCAGACGGTCGAATCGGGCGACATCCGGTCACCTTCGCGATAGCGCCATTGCACGACGATCGACGGATCGATCCGGGCAATCACGGCCTCGAACCACGGCACGCCGCACAGCACGGCTTCCTCGCGCACGATGATGCGTGCACGGCGACGTCCGCCGGCCGCTACGAGCCGCCCGGTCTGGTCGCCGGTGCCGACGTCTTCCGCGATCGCATCGGCCACGTTGCGCGCGATCGCATCGTCGAATGCCGCGCCGTATTGCTCGCGGACGATGTTGAACAGCGGGGATACTGCGGAACTGGTCATGCAGCCCCCACGTTCGCGAACAGTTGCTGGTCACGCTGCAGATCGCCGCTCGCCTGCACGCGCTTCTTGTGCGCGGCCGCGAAATCGAGCATCCGGTCGATCGGAAGGCGTGCGCGCTCGCCGATCGCGGGATCGACGAAGATCTCGTTGTGACCGCGCTCAAGCACGTCGGCGAGGTTCGCGAGGCCGTTCATTGCCATCCACGGGCAGTGCGCGCAGCTCTTGCAGGTAGCGCTGTTGCCGGCCGTCGGCGCGGCGATGAAGGTCTTGCCGGGCGCCGCAAGCTGCATCTTGTGCAGGATGCCGAGATCGGTCGCGACGATGAAATGCGTCGCGTCGAACTTGACCGCCGCATCGATCAGCTGCGTGGTCGAGCCGACCACATCGGCCTGCGCGACGACGTTTTCCGGCGATTCGGGGTGGACGAGCACCTTCGCGTCCGGATACTCGGCGCGCAGCAGGTCGAGCTCGATGCCCTTGAATTCGTCGTGAACGAGGCACGAGCCTTGCCACAGCAGCATGTCCGCGCCGGTTTTCTTCTGGATGTAGCTGCCAAGATGGCGATCCGGCGCCCAGATGATCTTCTCGCCGCGTGCATGCAGGTCGGCCACGATCTCGAGGCCGATCGACGACGTGACCATCCAGTCCGCGCGCGCCTTCACGGCAGCGCTGGTATTCGCGTAGACGACGACGGTACGGTCGGGATGTGCATCGCAGAACGCCGAGAATTCGTCGACGGGGCAGCCGAGGTCGAGCGAGCAGGTCGCGTCGAGATCGGGCATCAGGATGCGTTTGTTCGGGCTCAGGATCTTCGCGGTCTCGCCCATGAAGCGCACGCCGGCGACGACCAGCGTCTGCGCGTCGTGGTCACGGCCGAAGCGGGCCATTTCGAGCGAATCGGCGACACAGCCGCCGGTTTCGTCGGCGAGCTCCTGCAGCTCGGCGTCGACGTAGTAGTGCGCGACCAGCACGGCCTTTTCACGCACGAGCAATGCCTTGATGCGCGCTTTCAGCGCGGCCCGCTCTTCGGCGGACGGTGCATCGGGCACCTTGGCCCATGCCTGCCCCACGCCGCATACGGTCCCTGCTGCAACGGGCCGGTCGTACTCGACGGGTTTGATCGTCGATTGCATCTCCATATCTCCTGTCGATCAGAGTTAGCGCTTTAGCGCTTACTCTGATCCCATGCTTTGCGGTCGATCAGCGTTAGCGCTTCGGCGCCCACTCCGATCCTAGCCCTGGAACAACACTTCCACGCTGCCCCAAGCCTCATACCAATCCGGCCCTGCCGAACACCGTTCAGAAACTGCCGGACCAAATAAAAAACCCCGCCAACGCGGGGTTTTTGACGTCCTTAGATTCTAATCGATTTCGAATCAGGCGTAGCGGCGCAGGCGCGTCGCGAATTCCTGCAGCGCCTTGATGCCGCTTTGTTCTGCGCGATGGCACCAATCCTGCAATTGCGCGAGAAGCTGTTCGCGCGATGCGGTCGAACGATCCCAGATCGCGGCGAGATCCTGGCGCAGCTGGAAATAGGTTTGCAGCTTCTGGCTGTTCGCGAAGATTTCCGGCAGCAGCTTCTTCTGCGGCTCGTCGAGGCCGTCGGCGTCCTTGTGGAACCACTTGCGCGCGCCGCGCATCATCTGGTACTTCTCGCCGCCGATTTCCTTCAGGTGCGCGAGCTCCTGGCGGTACGCACGCTTCACGGCCTTGCCGTAGCGCGCCATCACTTCGTAGCGGTTCGACAGCACGGCCTGCAGCGTTTCCTGGTCGAGCACCGTCTTCGGCTTGTTCAGGCGCGGCGTCGGCGCGACCTTCTTGACCTTCGCGAGACCGAATGCCGACATGATGCGGATGTACATCCAGCCGATATCGAACTCGTACCACTTGTTCGACAGCTTCGCCGACGTCGCGAACGTGTGGTGGTTGTTGTGCAGCTCTTCGCCGCCGATCACGATGCCCCACGGGAACAGGTTCGTGCTCGCGTCGGCCGAGTTGAAGTTGCGATAGCCCCAGAAGTGACCGAAGCCGTTGACGACGCCAGCCGCCCAGAACGGAATCCAGACCATCTGCACGGCCCACACGGTCAGGCCGAGCACGCCGAACAGCGCGACGTCGATCACCATCATCATGCTGATGCCGAGGATCGGGTACTTCGAGTAGACGTTGCGCTCGAGCCAGTCGTTCGGCGTGCCGTGGCTGAACTTGCGCATCGTCTCTTCGTTCTTCGCTTCCGCGCGATACAACTCCGCGCCCTCGAGGAACACCTTCCAGATGCCGCGCGTCTGCGGGCTGTGCGGATCTTCCTCGGTCTCGCACTTCGCGTGGTGCTTGCGGTGAATCGCCGCCCACTGGCCGGTCAGCATGCCGGTGGTCATCCACAGCCAGAAGCGGAAGAAGTGGCTCGCGATCGGATGCAGCTCCAGTGCGCGGTGCGCCTGGCAGCGGTGCAGGTAGACGGTCACGCCGATGATCGTGACGTGCGTGACGGCGAGCGCGAACAATGCGACTTGCCACCACGAAAAATGCAGGAGCCCGTGGGAAAGAAAATCGAGCACAGAATTCAACAAGGCAGTTACCCGTGATGAGAGCGACGCCACGCTGGCGTCAGAAGAATGAAAGCATACCGCGTGTAGACCAGAATTTTACTTCAACCGTTCCAAGTCTTTGTAAAAAATGAATATTTTCTTGCCCTGACGCAATCCGCGCGGTCCATGCGCGGACTGGGAAAGGCCCGCGATCCGGTTTCGACCGCAGGATCGGTACGATTGACCGCCCGCGCCCGCTACGCCGCCGGCGCGTGCCCGTCCAGCGCACCGTTGGCCGCTGCCGCGTCCGCTGCGGGAAACCCGTCCGGCAACCCGACCACGCGCACTTCCCGCTGCGGGAACGGAATCGAGATCCCGTGCTCGCTGAACAGCCGCCAGATGTTGCGGTTCACGCTCGAACGCACGCCGGACGTGCCTTTCGCCGAATCCTCGATCCAGAAGCCGAGCTCCAGGTCGATCCCGTCCGCGCCGAAACTCACGAGGTACGGGGTCGGCGCGGGCTCGGCCAGCACGCGCGGCACACCCTTGGCCGCATCGGCGAGCAGCGCGAGCGCCTGCTCGACATCGCTCGTGTACGCGACCTGCACGGCGACCTTCGCGTAACCGCGCGTCAGGTACGACGACTGGTTCTGCACGACGTCGGTGATCAGCTTTTCGTTCGGGATCAGCGTCTCGTTGCCGTCGAGGCCGCGCACGACCGTGTAGCGCGTGCGGATCTGCGTGACGACGCCTTGCAGGCCGCCGACGCTGATCGCATCGCCGAGCCGCAGCGAGCGGTCGAGCAGGATGATGAAGCCCGACACGTAGTTGCTGGCGATCTTCTGCAGCCCGAAACCGAGGCCGACACCCACCGCGCCGCCGAACACGCCGAGCACGGTCACGTCGATGCCGACCAGCGACAGCCCGATCAGGATCGCCGCGAACACGAGCAGCGCGCGGCCGACCCGCGACAGCACGACCTTCAGGTTCGCGTCGAGCGTGGTCGCGCGCGTGAGGCGATCCTCGAGCACCGAGCCGAGCCACATCGCGACCATCAGCGTCACGCACACCCACAGCGCGCCGGAGATCACCGACAGCAGCGTGAGATGCGCATTGGCGACACGGAACTGCACGCTGTCGAGCCAGCCGAGCACGTCACGCTGGATGCCGAGCACGGTCAGCACCATCGCGGCCCACACGACCGTCGACACGATCTTCTCGACGATCGACAGCCATGCATGCGTGTGGCCGTCGCGCGCGAACACGCGCCGCGCAAAGAAGAACAGCACGTAGATCAGCCCGATGCCGAACAGCGGCACGAGCGCGAGCGACAGCAGCGACGTCGACATGAACGGATCGAACGCGAGCTGCGCGCCGCCCACGAACACGCTGCCGAACAACGGGAACAACGCACGCTTCAGGCTTTGCGCGCCCGCGCCGGGCGCACGTCCGGCCGCCCGGCGGCGCGCGTCGATCCGGCCGTGCACGACGCGCGCGGCCACCCATGCGAAGCACAGCGCGCCGATGAGGATCGCCGCCTGCCAGATCATCACCGGCTGGTGGAAATCGCTGATGACCGATGCCAGCCGGCGCGACAGCAGGCGGCTCTGCAGATTCTCCATCGTCCGTCCGGCCCGCCGTTACTGCGCAGCGCGCCGTTCGAGCACCGCGGCGAAGAAGCCGTCGGTCGCGTGACGGTGCGGCCACAGCGACAGGTAGTCGCCCGTCTCGAGCTCGATGCGCTGGTCGTCCAGCACCTTCTGCGCCGGGACCAGCACGAAGTCGGGATGGTCGGCCAGGAACTGTTCGACGATGCGTTCGTTCTCGGCGTCGAGCACGCTGCAGGTCGCGTAGACGAGCCGGCCGCCCTTCTTCACCAGGCGCGCGGCGCTCGCGAGGATCGACGCCTGCTTCGGCGTCAGCTCGTCGATCGCGGTGCGCGTCTGGCGCCACTTCAGGTCCGGATTGCGGCGCAGCGTGCCGAGGCCGCTGCACGGCGCATCGACCAGCACGCGGTCGATCTTGCCGGCGAGCCGCTTGATCTTCGCGTCGTGTTCGCTGTCGATCAGCACGGGGTTCACGTTCGACAGCCCGCTGCGCGCGAGGCGCGGCTTCAGCTTCGCCAGGCGCTTTTCCGACACGTCGAACGCGTAGAGGCGCCCGGTCGAGCGCATCATCGCGCCCAGCGCGAGCGTCTTGCCGCCCGCGCCCGCGCAGAAATCGACGACCATCTCGCCGCGGCGCGGCGCGACCAGCGAGCACAGCAGCTGACTGCCTTCGTCCTGCACCTCGATCGCGCCTTCCTCGAACAGTTTCAGGCGCGTCAGCGCCGGCTTGCCGACCACGCGCACGCCGAACGGCGCGAACGGCGTCGCGCCTGCATCGATGCCTTCCGCGCGCAACCCGTCGATGACCTGATCACGGCTGGCCTTCTGCGCATTGGCACGCAGGTCGAGCGGCGCCGGGTAGTTCAGCGCGGCCGCGAGCTGCGCGAGCTCGTCGGCATCGAAACGGGCCGACAATGCCTGGTGGATCCAGTCGGGCAGGTTCGTGCGGATGCGCACCGGCAGGCTCGCCGGATCGATCTTCGACACGTGCTCGAGCCATGCGGCCTCGGTGTCGGACAGGAACGGCTTCAGCGCATTGCGGCCAGCCGTCTGCATCAAGCCGAGCAGCGTGAGGCGCCGCGCAGGCGTGCCCGTGCCGCTCTCGGCGAGGTGCGAAAACTCCATCTTGCGGCGCAGCACCGCGAACACCGCCTCGGCGATCACGCCGCGCTCGGCATGCCCGAGCTTCGGATGCGCGCGGAAGAACCGGCTCGTCGTCGCATCGGCGGGGCCGGCGAACTTCAGCACCTCGGCCAGCAAAGTCTCGGTCTGGCCGATCAGGAATCCGTGCAGTTTCATACGCCCTCACTCGTTTCGGTATGCGGTTGATCCGCGAAAATCCAGCGCGCCTCTTCCGGCGCCACCACTGCACGGCCGTTCTCGAGGCGCAGACGCCCCTCGATGAACCAGCGCACCGCGCGCGGATACAGCACATGCTCGACCGTCAGCACACGCTGCGCGAGCGCGGCCGCGTCGTCGCCCGCGCGCACGGGCACCGCGCCCTGCGCGACGATCGCGCCGCTGTCGAGCTCGGGAATCACGAAGTGCACGCTCGCGCCATGCAGCGCGACGCCCGCGTCGAGCGCCTGCTGATGCGTGTGGATGCCCTTGAAGCTCGGCAGCAGCGACGGATGGATGTTCAGCAGCCGGCCTTCGTATCGTCTGACGAATGCGGGCGTGAGGATGCGCATGAAGCCGGCAAGGACCACGAGATCGGGCGCGAATCGGTCGATCTCGGCGGCGAGCGCCGCGTCGAAGCTGTCGCGGCCGTCGAACGACCGGTGGTCGACCACCGCCGTCGCCACCCCGTGCGACGTGGCAAATGCCAGGCCGGCCGCGTCGGGCCGGTTGGCGATCACGGCCGCAACTTCGGCCGGCCAGCGTTCCTGCGCGCACGCGCGGACGATGGCCTCCATGTTGCTGCCGCGACCGGAAATCAGGATCACGAGTTTTTTCATCCGCGAATTTTACCATTCGCCCCCGCGTTTCCCCCCTTCTCGGCCGCCGGCCCGTCCGAACGTTTATAATCTTCTGCTTTGCGGCATCCCACCGCCCATTCCCCGACGCTGCATCCGCTATCGTGAAAGTCTTCCGCGGCCTGCCCAACGCCGAGAGCCGCGCCCCGTGCGCGCTGACGATCGGCAACTTCGACGGTGTCCATCGCGGCCACCAGGCCCTGCTCGCGCGCGTGCGCGCGGCAGCGGACGCGCGCGGCCTGCCCGTGTGCGTGATGACGTTCGAACCGCACCCGCGCGAATTCTTCAACCCGGCCGGCGCGCCGCCGCGCATCGCGATGCTGCGCGACAAGCTCGAGGCGCTGCGCGATCACGGCGTCGACCGCGTGGTCGTCGAGCACTTCAACCACACGTTCGCGAGCCAGTCGCCGCAGGCGTTCGTCGAACGCACGCTGGTGAACGGGCTGCACACGCGCTGGATGATGGTCGGCGACGATTTCTGCTACGGCGCGAAACGCGCGGGCACCTTCGACACGCTGCAGGCGGCCGGCGCGCAGTACGGCTTCGAGGTCGAGCAGATGGGTACGGTGGCCGGCAGCGACGGCACACGCATCTCGAGCTCGGGCGTGCGCGCCGCGCTCGCGGCCGGCGATCTCGATGCGGCCGCGCAAGCGCTCGGCCATGGCTATGCGATCAGCGGCCACGTCGCGCACGGGCTGAAGCTCGGCCGCGACCTCGGCTTCCCGACGCTGAACCTGCCGATCGCACACAAGCGGCCGGCGCTCGCGGGCATCTTCGTCGTGCAGGTGCACGGCCTCGGCCCCGCCCCGCTGCCGGGCGTCGCGAGCCTCGGCCTGCGCCCGACCGTCGACGATTCGGGCCGCGTGCTGCTCGAAGTCCACCTGCTCGACTGGCACGGCGACGCGTACGGCAAGCTCATCCGCGTCGAATTCCTGCAGAAGCTGCGCGACGAGGCGAAATTCGACGATCTCGAGGCGCTGTCGCGCGCGATCGCGCTGGACGTCGCGAATGCGCGTGCGTACTTCATCGAGCGCGACCGCGCGCCGGGCAGCCGCGCCACGGGCTTCGCGACGTCGGCCACCGACCGAATTAGCTGATCCGGACGGCGGCTGAGCGCCGCACCCTCGCGCCGCTCAGCCGCGCGCATACCCGATTCACGACGCTCGCGCGTCCCCCGAGATTTAGATAGCGATCCCATCATGAGCAACAAGAAAGCCGATTCGAAACCGCAGGCCAAGTATCCGGTCAACCTGCTCGACACGCCGTTCCCGATGCGCGGCGACCTGCCCAAGCGCGAGCCGCAGTGGGTCAAGGAATGGGAAGAGCGCGGCATCTACGAGAAGATCCGCGCGGCCAGCGCCGGCCGGCCGAAGTTCATCCTGCACGACGGCCCGCCGTATGCGAACGGCGACATCCACCTCGGCCACGCCGTCAACAAGATCCTGAAGGACATCGTCGTCAAGTCGCGCAACATGGCCGGCTTCGACGCGCCGTATGTGCCGGGCTGGGATTGCCACGGGATGCCGATCGAGATCCAGATCGAGAAGCAGTTCGGCAAGTCGCTGCCGGCGGCCGAAGTGATGAGCAAGGCGCGCACGTACGCGACCGAGCAGATCGAGAAGCAGAAGGTCGGCTTCAAGCGTCTGGGCGTGCTCGGCGACTGGGCCAACCCGTACAAGACGATGAACTTCGTCAACGAGGCGGAAGAGATCCGCGCGCTCGGCAAGATCATCGAGAAGGGCTACGTGTATCGCGGGCTGAAGCCGGTGAACTGGTGCTTCGACTGCGGCTCGGCGCTCGCGGAAGCGGAAGTCGAGTACAAGGACCGCACCGATCCGACGATCGACGTGATGTTCGCGTTCGCGGAACCGGAAAAGACCGCGCAGGCGTTCGGCCTGCCGGCCCTGCCGCGCGCGGAAGGCGGCATCGTGATCTGGACCACCACGCCGTGGACGATCCCCGCGAACCAGGCGCTGAACCTCCATCCGGAAATCGTCTACGCGCTGGTCGACACCGAGCGCGGGCTGCTGATCATCGCGGAAGAGCGCGTCGAAGCATGCATGACCGACTTCAAGCTGACCGGCCGCGTCGTGGCGACCGCGCCGGGCGTGAAGCTCGCGGGCCTGCGCTTCCACCACCCGCTCGCGTCGGCTCACCCCGGCTACAAGCGCACCGCACCCGTGTACCTCGGCGACTACGTGACGACCGACACGGGTACCGGCGTCGTGCACTCGTCACCCGCGTACGGCATTGAGGACTTCGTGTCCTGCAAGGCGCACGGGATGACCGACTCGGACATCATCAACCCGGTGATGGGCGACGGCCGCTACATCGAATCGCTGCCGCTGTTCGGCGGCCTGTCGATCTGGGACGCAAACCCGAAGGTCGTCGACGCGCTGAACGCGGCCGGCTCGCTGCTGCGCAGCGAGCACTACAAGCACAGCTACATGCACTGCTGGCGCCACAAGACGGCGATCATCTACCGCGCGACGTCGCAGTGGTTCGCCGGCATGGACGTGACGCCGCGCGACGGCGGCAAGACGCTGCGCGAAACCGCGCTCGAAGGCATCGACGCCACCGCGTTCTACCCGTCGTGGGGCAAGCAGCGCCTGTTCAGCATGATCGCGAACCGTCCCGACTGGACGCTGTCGCGCCAGCGCCAGTGGGGCGTGCCGATGGCGTTCTTCGTGCACAAGGAAACCGGCGAGCTGCATCCGCGCACGCTCGAGCTGCTCGAGGAAGTCGCGAAACGCGTCGAGCAGTCGGGCATCGAGGCGTGGCAGACGCTCGACCCGCGCGAGCTGATCGGCGACGACGCGAACCTGTACGAAAAGAACCGCGACACGCTCGACGTGTGGTTCGATTCGGGCACGACGCACTGGCACGTGCTGCGCGGCTCGCACAAGGATCAGCTGCAGTTCCCGGCCGACCTCTACCTCGAAGGCTCCGACCAGCACCGCGGCTGGTTCCACTCGTCGCTGCTCACGGCGTCGATGATCGACGGCCGCGCGCCGTACAAGGGCCTGCTCACGCACGGCTTCACGGTCGACGGCGAAGGCCGCAAGATGAGCAAGTCGCTCGGCAACGGCATCGACCCGCACGAAGTCGCGAACCGTCTCGGCGCGGAAATCATCCGCCTGTGGATCGCCTCGACCGACTACTCGGGCGAGCTCGCGATCTCCGAGGAAATTCTGAAGCGCGTAACCGAAGGCTATCGCCGCATCCGCAACACGCTGCGCTTCCTGCTCGCGAACCTGTCGGACTTCGACTTCGCGCAGCACGCCGTGCCGGTCGACGAATGGCTCGAGATCGACCGCTATGCGGTCGCGTTCTCGCAGCAGCTGCAGACGGAGCTGCTCGGCCACTACGAGAAGTACGAATTCCACCCGGTCGTCGCGAAGCTGCAGACGTACTGCTCGGAAGACCTCGGCGGCTTCTACCTCGACGTGCTGAAGGACCGCCTGTACACGAGCGCGGCCGATTCGCGCGCACGCCGCTCCGCGCAGACCGCGCTGTACCACCTGACGCACGGCCTGCTGCGCGTGCTCGCACCGTTCCTGTCGTTCACGGCGGAAGAAGCGTGGAAGGTGTTCCAGCCGGCCAGCGACACGATCTTCACGGAAACCTACTACGCGTATCCGGAAGTCGACGGCTCGGCCGCGCTGATCGAGAAGTGGGCGCTGCTGCGCGAGGTGCGCGGCAACGTGACGAAGGCGCTCGAGGAGGCACGCACCGCGAACCGCATCGGTTCGTCGCTGCAGGCCGAAGTCGCGGTGCACGCGAGCGGCGCGCGCTACGACGCGCTCACGAGCCTCGGCGACGATCTGAAGTTCGTGCTGATCACGTCGGCCGCGACGGTCGTCAAGGTCGACGACGAAGCGCATGAAAGCGTCGACGTGGCTGCGTCGAAGTACCAGAAGTGCGAGCGCTGCTGGCACTACCGTGAAGATGTCGGTGCGCATGCCGATCATCCGACGCTGTGCGGCCGCTGCTTCTCCAACCTGTTCGAAAACGGCGAAATCCGGAGCGCTGCTTAACTATGGCGAAAACCCTGTCGAAACCGGCCAGCGGCGCGCTCGCGCCCTGGCTCGGCATTTCGCTGATCGTGATCCTGTTCGACCAGCTGTCGAAGATCGCGATCCTGAAGACGTTCGCGTACGGCGCGCAGCACGAGCTGACGTCGTTCTTCAACCTCGTGCTGGTGTACAACCGCGGCGCCGCGTTCGGCTTCCTGTCGACCGCCGGCGGCTGGCAGCGCTGGGCGTTCACCGCGCTCGGCATCGCCGCGACGCTCGTGATCTGCTTCCTGCTGAAGCGTCACGGCCAGCAGCGGCTGTTCAGCCTGTCGCTCGCCATGATCCTCGGCGGCGCACTCGGCAACGTGATCGACCGGCTCGTCTACGGCCACGTGATCGACTTCCTCGATTTCCATCTCGGCGCCTGGCACTTCCCGGCGTTCAACCTCGCCGATTCCGCGATCACGGTCGGCGCGGTGCTGCTGATCTACGACGAACTGCGTCGCGTGCGCGGCTCGCGCTAAGCGCGCATACTCGGCGTCGACGGCCGGCTTCGCGCCGGCCGTTCCGTTTGACCCTTGGAGGCCTGAGTTGGCACACGCAGAACTCGCAGGAAAACACCTCGTTCTCGGCCTGACGGGCGGCATCGCCTGCTACAAGATCGCCGAGCTCACGCGGCTGCTCGTGAAGGCCGGCGCGACCGTGCAGGTCGCGATGACCGACGCCGCCACCCAGTTCATCACGCCCGTCACGATGCAGGCGCTGTCGGGCCGGCCCGTCTACACGAGCCAGTGGGACGCGCGCATCGACAACAACATGGCGCACATCGACCTGTCGCGCGAAGCCGATGCGATCGTGATCGCACCCGCGTCGACGGACTTCCTCGCGAAGCTCGCACACGGGTTCGCGGACGACCTGCTGTCGACGCTGTGCGTCGCGCGCGATTGCCCGCTGCTCGTCGTGCCCGCCATGAACCGCCAGATGTGGCAGAACCCGGCCACGCAACGCAACGCCGCGCAACTGCGCGCGGACGGCGTGTCGGTGCTCGGCCCGGATTCGGGCGCGCAGGCGTGCGGCGAAGTCGGCGACGGCCGCATGCTCGAGCCCGAGGCGATCTACGAAGCGATCGTCGCGCACTTCGCGCCGAAGGTGCTCGCGCACCGGCGCGTGCTGATCACGGCCGGCCCGACGTTCGAACCGCTCGATCCGGTGCGCGGCCTCACGAACCGCTCGAGCGGCAAGATGGGCTTCGCGCTCGCGCGCGCCGCGCAGCAGGCCGGCGCCGACGTGCATCTCGTCGCGGGGCCGGTGGCGCTCGACACGCCGTGGGGCGTCTACCGTCAGGACGTGCAGACTGCCCAGCAGATGTACGATGCGGTCATGCATGCGGTCGCCGATGCCGACATCTTCATCGCGGTCGCTGCGGTCGCCGACTGGCGCGTCGCCCAGCCGGCCGAGCACAAGATGAAGAAGACGGCCGACCACAAGGTGCCCGCGCTCGCGTTCGTCGAGAACCCCGACATCCTCGCGTCGGTCGCGGCGCTGCCCGATCCGCCGTTCTGCGTCGGCTTCGCGGCCGAAAGCGGCGACCTCGACGTGCACGGCGACGAGAAGCGCAAGCGCAAGAACGTGCCGCTGCTGGTCGGCAACCTCGGCCCGCTGACGTTCGGTCGCGACGACAACGAAGTCGTGCTGTTCGAGGCCGCCGGTCTCACGCGGCTACCGCGCGCACCGAAGGACGAACTCGCGCATACGCTCGTCGCGGAAATCGCGAAGCGCCTGCCCGACAATCGCCTGATCTGATCTCCCGCGCGGCGGCCGTCGCTGCCGCGCCCTTCCCGACCCATCCGACGACCGCATGAAACTCGACCTGAAGATTCTCGACGCGCGCATGCGCGACTACCTGCCCGCCTACGCGACCACCGGCAGCGCGGGCCTCGACCTGCGTGCGTGCCTCGATGCACCGGTCACGCTGCAGCCGGGCGAAACGACGCTCGTGCCGACCGGCCTCGCGATCCATCTCGCCGATCCCGGCTACGCGGCACTGATCCTGCCGCGCTCGGGCCTCGGCCACAAGCACGGCATCGTGCTCGGCAACCTCGTCGGCCTGATCGATTCCGACTACCAGGGCCAGCTGATGGTCTCGACTTGGAACCGCGGCCAGACCGAGTTCGTGCTGAATCCGTTCGAGCGGCTCGCCCAGCTCGTGATCGTGCCGGTCGTGCAGGCGCAGTTCAACATCGTCGACGACTTCGCCGAAAGCGATCGTGGCGAGGGCGGCTTCGGCAGCACCGGCCGTCACTGAACGACGCAACGAAAAAAGGGGCCTCGCGGCCCCTTTTTCCATTCCTTCGCCGTCACTCCTCGACGGCTTGCGCGATCCGCGCGGGCGCCAGGTCGCGCTGCCGCGATTGAGCCACGATCGCGTAGATCACCATCGCGACCAGCACCCCGAGCAGCACCGCCGACGAGCCGATCGTGCCGAGCGCGAGTCCGCCCTTCGCCACCGGCTTCGTGAGCAGGTCGCCGACCGTCGCACCGAACGGACGCGTGAGCACGAACGCGGCCCAGAACAGCAGCACGCCGGAGATACGCGTGAAATAGTGCGCCAGCACGATCACCGCGAGCAGCCCGCCGATCAGCAGCGCGCCGCCACCGAAGCCGAGCCCCGAGCTGTCCGCGAGGAAGTCACCGAGCGCAGTACCGAGCGTGTTGGAGAACAGGATCGCGATCCAGTACAGCAGCTCGACCTTGCGCGTGCGGATCAGGTCGACCGACAGCGATTCGCCGCTGAGGCGCCACACGGCGAAGATCGCCAGCAGGATCGCGACGAGAATCGACGAGCCGGCCGCATAGCCGAGGCCGAGCGTGCGGTCCATGAAGTCGGACATCGTCGTGCCGGCCGTGCTCGTCGCGACGATCACGGCCCAGTAGATCGCCGGGCGATAGCGTGTCGTCCTGAGCTGTGCGCCCAACGTCACGAGAAAGAAGCCGAACAGCAGGATGGAGCTCACCGCGTAGCCGACGTTCAGCGTCATCGACAGCAGGTCGCCGCCGGTTTCGCCGAGCGTCGTCGCGCAGATCTTCATGATCCAGAACGCGAGCGTGATTTCGGGAAGTTTGTTCATTCGAACCCCTTTTTGCAGGAAAGCGGCGGGCCAGCGCATGCCGGCCTGCCTTGCAGACAGGATCGAATGTAGTCGCCGCAGGCTTAACGGAACCTTAGCGAGCGGCGAATCGGCGCGTGCGGGCCGCGCCGTGACCCTCAACGTGCGTGTTGGTGCCGGTAATGCAGCGCGTATGCGAGGGTGAGCAGCACGACGAACACGACGCCGACCACCATCGTCATCCGGAATTCGCGCGTGAACGCGGTCGTGAACAGGATCGCCGCGACGAGGCCCGCACCGAGCAGGCTGCCGAACGGGTGCCCCCACATCCGGAATGCGAGCGCGGGGCCGCGATAGCGCGAACGGAAGCGCAGGTGCGTGACGAAGATCATCAGCCACGTGAACAGTGCGCCGAACATCGCGATCGCCATCATCACGGTGAACGCGGTGTCGGGCGCCAGCGCGACCAGCACGGCCGCAACCGCGACACCGCTCGTCGAGATCCACAGCGCCGCGCGCGGCACGCCGTTCGTGCCGAGCCGGCCGAACACCGCGGGCGCGAGCCGCGCACGCGACAGGCTGAACATCATCCGCGTCGTCACGTAAAGCTGGCTGTTCATCGCCGACAGCGCCGCGATCAACAGCACGAAGTTGATCACGCCTGCCGCGTACGGCACATGCGTCGCGGCCATCACCTTCACGAACGGGCTTTCGTCGGTGCCGGCCTGCGTCCACGGCACGATCGCGAGCATCAGCGACAGCGTCAGCAGGTAGAACAGCACGAGCCGGAACACGGTCGAGCGGAACGCGCGCGTGACCGCGTGCTGCGGATCGCGCGCCTCGCCGGCTGCAATTGCGACAGCTTCGATGCTCATGTAGCTGAAGATCGCGACGATCACCGCGACCCAGGTGCCCCACGGCCCCTTCGGCATGAAGCCGCCGTGCGCGGTGTAGTTCGCGAAACCGATGCCCGACGCGGCCGGCGCCGACCACACGAGATAGGCGCCGAGCACGATGAACACGACGATCGCCGCGATCTTCAGCAGTGAGAACGCGTATTCGACCGTGCCGTACAGCGTGACGCTCGCGAGGTTCACGGCGATCAGCAGCGCGGAGAAGCCGATCACCCAGTACCAGCCGGGCACCGCCGGGAACCAGTATTTCATGAACACGGCGATCGCGCTGATCTCGGTGCCGATCGCGAACACGACCGCGAACCAGTACGCATAGCGCACCAGGAA
This sequence comes from Burkholderia sp. Ap-955, assembly GCF_011753045.1. NCBI lineage: Bacteria > Pseudomonadati > Pseudomonadota > Betaproteobacteria > Burkholderiales > Burkholderiaceae > Burkholderia > Burkholderia sp. Ap-955. Next base: position 4,473 of record NZ_VWWH01000035.1, on the reverse strand, counting down.
ACCCGCCAGCGGGCCGACATAGTGCTCGGCGTACGCGCCGAACGAGCCGGCCGTCGGATGGGCGACTGTCATTTCCGCGAGCGCGCCCATCAGCAGCAGCGCGATCAGCGCGCCGATCGCATACGAGACCAGCACGCTCGGGCCGGCGAGCCCGATCGCGAACCCGCTGCCGAGGAACAGCCCCGTACCGATCGCGCCGCCGATCGCGATCATCGCCATCTGCCCAGACGTCAGCGCATGGCGCAAACCCTGTTCGCGCGCGACGATGTCGTCGAACGTCCGTTGTTGTTGTGTCACTGTGTTGCCACTCCCCTGCACCACCATCGCGCCGCCGGCGCCAGATAAAACGAAACGGCGCGGAAAACATCCCGCGCCGTTCGCATGAACTACCCGATTATCGCTTACTCGACTTCGACCGCCTCTTCGTTCGGCTTGTGCGGCGGGTTCCCGAGCTTGTCGAACGACAACTGCACCTTGTCGCCTTCGTCGACGTCGACCGTCACGTGACCGCCGTTCAGCAGCTTGCCGAACAGCAGTTCGTCGGCCAGCGCACGGCGGATCGTGTCCTGGATCAGCCGCTGCATCGGCCGCGCGCCCATCAGCGGGTCGAAGCCGTGCTTCGCGAGATGCTTGCGCAACGCGTCGGTGAAGAGCGCGTCGACCTTCTTCTCGTGCAGCTGTTCCTCGAGCTGGATCAGGAACTTGTCGACCACACGCATGATGATTTCCTCATCGAGCGAGCGGAAGCTGATGATCGAATCCAGACGGTTGCGGAACTCCGGCGTGAACAGGCGCTTGATGTCGGTCATCTCGTCGCCCGTTTCACGGCGCGTCGTGAAGCCGATCGTCGCCTTCTGCATCGACTCGGCGCCCGCGTTCGTCGTCATGATGATGATGACGTTGCGGAAATCCGCCTTGCGGCCGTTGTTGTCCGTCAGCGTGCCGTGGTCCATCACCTGCAGCAGCACGTTGAAGATGTCCGGATGCGCCTTCTCGATTTCGTCGAGCAGCAGCACGCAGTGCGGCTTCTTCGTGACGGCTTCGGTCAGCAGGCCGCCCTGGTCGAACCCGACGTAGCCCGGCGGCGCGCCGATCAGGCGGCTCACCGCGTGACGCTCCATGTATTCCGACATGTCGAAGCGGATCAGCTCGATGCCGAGCGTGAACGCGAGCTGGCGCGCCACTTCGGTCTTGCCGACGCCCGTCGGGCCGGAGAACAGGAACGCGCCGATCGGCTTGTCCATCTTGCCGAGGCCCGCGCGCGCCATCTTGATCGACGCAGCCAGCGCGTCGATCGCCGGATCCTGGCCGAACACGACACTCTTCAGGTCCCGGTCGAGCGTCTGCAGCTTGCTGCGGTCGTCCTGCGATACGCTCTGCGGCGGCACGCGTGCGATCTTCGAGATGATTTCCTCGATCTCGCTCTTGCCGATCGTCTTCTTCTGCTTCGACTTCGGCAGAATGCGCTGGGCGGCGCCCGCTTCGTCGATCACGTCGATCGCCTTGTCCGGCAGGTGACGGTCGGTGATGAAGCGCGCCGACAGTTCGGCCGCGGCCGACAGCGCACCCGACGAATACTTGACGCCGTGATGCTCCTCGAAGCGCGACTTCAGCCCGCGCAGGATCGCGACCGTCTGCTCGACGGTGGGCTCCGTCACGTCGACCTTCTGGAAGCGCCGCGACAGGGCCGCGTCCTTCTCGAAGATGCCGCGATATTCGGTGAACGTGGTCGCGCCGATGCACTTGAGCACGCCCGACGACAACGCCGGCTTCAGCAGGTTCGACGCATCGAGCGTGCCGCCCGACGCGGCGCCCGCGCCGATCAGCGTGTGGATCTCGTCGATGAACAGGATCGCGTGCGGACGCTCCTTCAGCTCCTTCAGCACCGTCTTCAGACGCTGCTCGAAGTCGCCGCGGTACTTGGTGCCCGCGAGCAACGCGCCCATGTCGAGCGAATAGACCTGCGCGTTCGCGAGGATGTCCGGCACTTCGCCGCGCGTGATGCGATAGGCGAGCCCTTCCGCGATCGCGGTCTTGCCGACGCCGGCCTCGCCGACGAGCAACGGATTGTTCTTGCGGCGGCGGCACAGCACCTGGACCACGCGCTCGACCTCGGGCTCGCGACCGATCAGCGGATCGATGCGGCCGTCCTTCGCCATCTGGTTCAGGTTCTGCGTGAATTGCGCGAGCGGCGTTTCCTTCTGCGCATTCGCGTCTTCGCTTTCCGCGTTCGCGTCAGCCGACTTCGCGGCTTCGCCGCTGCTCGTCTTCGCGATGCCGTGCGAAATGAAGTTCACGACGTCGAGGCGCGTGACGCCCTGCTGCTGCAGGTAGTACACGGCGTGCGAATCCTTCTCGCCGAAGATCGCGACCAGCACGTTCGCGCCGGTCACTTCCTTCTTGCCGTTCGACGTCGACTGGACGTGCATGATCGCGCGCTGGATCACGCGCTGGAAACCGAGCGTCGGCTGGGTATCGACATCGTCGGTACCCGGGACGGTAGGTGTGTTGTCGTGGATGAAATTGCGCAGGTTCTGACGCAAGTCCTCGATGTTTGCCGCGCACGCGCGCAACACCTCGGCTGCCGTCGGATTATCCAGCAGAGCCAGCAGCAAATGCTCGACCGTAATGAACTCATGGCGCGCCTGGCGTGCTTCCATGAACGCCATGTGCAGGCTGACTTCCAATTCCTGGGCAATCATGCTTCCTCCATCACGCACTGCAGCGGATGCCCGGCCTGCCGCGCATGGGTAACGACTTGCTCAACCTTGGTCGACGCGATGTCCCGCGTATAGACCCCACATACCCCTCGCCCTTCGCGATGGACCTTCAGCATGATCTGCGTGGCCGTCTCGCGATCCTTCTTGAAATACTCCTGGACCACCATCACGACGAATTCCATCGGCGTGAAGTCGTCGTTCAGCAGCACCACCTTGTACATCGAAGGCGGCTTGAGCTTCTGCTGCTTGCGTTCCAGGACGGTGCTGTCCTGCTTGTCCGGGATAATCGCCATACACCCATTCTAAACAACTCGGACAGGCCCGCAATCCTGCCATTACCCGACCGACCGGCCGGCGCCCTCCCCGGAATCCCGGAACACGCGATCTTCTTCGCGCCATACGAAAGCCGGCTGCGGTGCCGGCTTTCACGCGTGGCGCGGAACACGAACCGTCAGGGGAACCGCACCGGAACGTCGTGTCCGCATCCAGTATCCCACAAGCCGGGACGACTCGAACGCGTGTCACTCGAGCCTGGTATATGAGCCGATTATGCGGCTTTTCAAGACCTCGCGCTCGGCCGCGTTCTGCTAAGCAAAGCCGGAAAAACCCTGAAAATGGGTTCTTTACAACGTCCCTCTAAACGTCTAAAAATTCCACTTGACACTCCAATAAAGAGCGCCAACAATCAAGCTGGCACTTTTTTCAATTTGCCGGTTGGCAAAATGAAAGAGGCCGAGGTGAGCTTGTGAGGGGGGAACGGCTGCGTTTTCAGGTCGTTTAGCTTTTCGAGCGTGCTCGTGGTAAGTAGCAGCGACTGTGTGACAGGGGAAGTAGGAAATGGCAACTGGTATCGTTAAGTGGTTCAACGACGCGAAGGGCTTCGGTTTCATCACTCCCGATGAGGGCGGTGAGGATCTGTTTGCGCACTTCTCGGCTATCACCATGAATGGCTTCAAGACGCTGAAGGAAGGCCAGAAGGTGAGCTTTGACGTCGTTCAAGGACCGAAGGGCAAGCAAGCGTCGAACATCCAGGCCGCATAAGGCACCGGATATCAGACGAAGAAACCCGGCGCATGTATTGCGCCGGGTTTCTTTATTTGAGGCCGGCCAATCGATTATCGATTGGCCGGCCTTTTCGTTCAATCCCGATAATTGAACACACATTGTCTTGTCACACGCGCAGATCGGATACTCATCCCGCGCGTGAAACATAATCACCACTCGTTACACGACCTTCAGCGTGCCCATCATGCCGAGATCCTCGTGTTCGAGAATGTGGCAATGAAACATGCGCTCTCCGGGCATGTCTTGCGTGACGAGAATCGTCACGGTTTCGCCGCTGCGCACGTTCACCGTATCGCGCCACGCGCGGAACGGTTCGCTCGTGCGCGAACCGCCCGACGCGCGCTCGATCACCTGGAACTGCGTGCCGTGCAGGTGGAACGGGTGATCCATGTCGGTGCCGTTGCGGATCGTCCAGCGCTCGACGTCGCCACGACGGCTCGTCAGCGTCGCGCGATGCGGCGCGTAGATGTCGCCGTTGATCGTGAAGCGCATGCCCGCCGGGCGGCCGTGCGCCGCGCCCTTCATCATCGCGTCCATGTCCATCTCTTCGCCGAACGCGACCGCCTTGTGCGCGACCGGCTCGCCCAGCGGCGGCACCGCGCGCAGGGTCGTCGGCAGCGCGCGTGCGGCGGCCGGCGCGAATGCGACGTCGGCCAGGGCCAGCGCCGGATCGGGCGGCAGGCTACCA
>NZ_VWWH01000034.1:0-65938 GCF_011753045.1 Burkholderia sp. Ap-955 | reverse complement strand
CGGCTCGCCGCGGCCGTGCCGGTGTTCCGCGCATCGCTCGCCGCGACGCCGGTGCGGCGGCCGCTGCCCGGCACGCGGCTGTTTTCGGGGATCGATGGCGCGTCGGTGCTCGACGTCGACGCCGGCCTCGACAAGCTTGCGCGGCAGATCGCGGAGCCGGTCGAGTGGGCGGCCTGTCTGGCCGCCTGCGTGGAGGCCGGTGCGACCGCGTTCCTCGAGCTCGGTCCCGGCCGCGCGCTGGCCGAGATGGCGGGCGGCGCCTATCCGGTGCTGCCGGCGCGCAGCCTCGCGGATTTCCGTTCCGTCGACGGCGTGGCGAGCTGGCTCTCACGCGTCGCGGCGGGCTGATCGACCGCATGAAAAACGGGCTATAGCCCGCGCAGCGGGCACCGGTTTTGCGCTGTGTGTTGCGCCGGCGCAGCAGCATCGCAGGTGGTGCTTGCCACGCGAAATGGCGTCGCTAAAATGGCGCCCGCCATGAGACCAGCCGCCTTCCTTCTCGCCGCGCTTTGCTGCGCGGCGAGCGCCCACGCCGCCCAGATTCCGTCCGATGCCGCATCGGTCGGCACATACTTTTCGTATGACAATGCGGCGGCCGACGCGACCGTCGACCTGATCGGGCAGGCGCAGCGCCGCGTGCTGCTGGCCGGCTACACGCACGTACCGCCGGCGGTCGCGAGCGCGCTGCGCGCGGCCCGCGCGCGCGGGGTCGAGGTACGTGTCGTGCTCGTGCGTTCGCCGCGCGCGGGCAGGTACAGCGGCGCGGGCTATCTGAAATCCTCCGGTATCGACGTGGCGATCGATTCGCGGCACGGCGATCCTGCGCCGCGCTTCGTGATCGTCGACGACAGCGTCGCGCTGACCACGCTGTCCGAAGGCGCGGCCGCGCATGCGGAAACGGTGAACGTGTTCCAGCGTGCGCCCGAGCTCGCGCAATCCTATGCACAGTCGTTCTGGCGGCTGTACCGACAGGCCGGCGGCCTCTGACCTTTTCCCTCGGCGCCGCGCGTGCCGGTGTGACCCTGCTTGCATCGGCGCGGCCGATGAACCATGCTCGTTGACAGGCGCCGGCGCGGGTTTCGCGCATCCGGCGCAACGGCAGGGAGCCGATCGTGTTCGAGTGTTTTGCCGATCGCACCGATGCCGGCTGCCAGCTGGCCGGCGCATTGGGCGATTACGCGGGGCGTGGCGATGTCGTCGTGCTCGCGTTGCCGCGCGGCGGTGTGCCCGTCGCGTATCCGGTCGCGTGTGCGCTGCATGCACCGCTCGACGTGCTGGTCGTGCGCAAGCTCGGCGTGCCGTACGATCCCGAGCTCGCGATGGGTGCGATCGCGACGGGCGGTGCGATTCATCTGCAGCGTTCGGTGCTCCGCTCGATGAACGTGTCCGACGAACAACTCGCCGACGTGGTCGCGCGCGAGACCGCCGAACTGCATCGGCGCGAAGCGCTGTATCGCGGTGCCGCGCCGCCGCTGCCGGTCGAAGGGCGCATCGCGATCGTCGTCGACGACGGCGTCGCGACCGGCGCGTCGATGCGCGTCGCGCTGCAGGCGCTACGCGAGCGTCAGCCGGCGCGGATCATCGCGGCTGCCCCGGTCGCGCCGGCGGGTACACGGCATGTGTTCGACGATCTGGCCGACGCATTCGTCGCGGTGACGTTGCCGCTGCCGTTCTTCGGGATCAGCCAGTTCTACGCGCGCTTCGAGCAGACGAGTGACGACGAGGTGCGTGCATTGCTCGACGCGGCGCGGCGCTGATTCGGCGTCACGTCCGCCTGATGCGGCGCGGGCGAGGGCGGCGGGATTCGGCCCACGCGAACACGCGCTGCAGCATCGGATGCACGTCCCCGTGCCAGCGCGCCCCCGTAAACAGCCCGTAGTGATCGCAGTCGTCGATGTCGATGCGGAAGCGCTCGTCGTCGGCGAGGCCGCTGCACAGGTCGAGCGCCGCGTGCGTCTGGCCGGCGCCCGTGACCTTGTCGCATGCACCTTCGACGGTCAGCAGGACGATGCCGCGCAAGGCCGCCGGCTCGACGCGCTGGCCGCCCACGTCCCACGTGCCGAGCGCAAGGCTCATGCGCTGGAACACGATGTCGACCGTATCGAGGAAGTACTCGGCCGGCATGTCGAGCAGCGCCGTGTATTCGAGCAGCGCGCGCCGCGCGCCGGCGAGCCCGGTCATGTCGAAGCGCGACGCGGCCAGCGCGTACGCTTCGATCAGCGACAGGAAGCGCTGCGGGTACACGAGCGCGATCTCGCCCTGTTGCAGATAGGTGGGAAACACGTGGCGGCCGTGCCCCGCGAAGCCGGGCGGCACGACGTCGATCAGGTGGCGGCGGCACCAGCCGAGCGAATGGGCGACAGCGGCTGTGCCGAGCGCACTCGGATTCCGGCGCGCGTCGAGCGGGCCGCCGATCAGTGTGACGCTCGCGGGCGAGGGGAGACCGCGGGCCGCCCGCAGCGCGAGCGCGCCGAGCGCCGGCACGGTCGCCTGGCACACGGCGACGACATGCAGCGGCCGGTCGTCGTGCGCGAGCCCGTCGACGAAGCCGTCGAGCGTCGCGACGTACTCGTCGAGCCCGAATCGGCCCGACGCGAGCGGCACGTCGCGCGCATTGCGCCAGTCGGTGATGCTGACATCGCCGTCCGCGAGCAGCGTCTCGACGGTTTCCCGCATCATCACGGCCGCGTGCCCGGCGAGCGGCGCGCACAGCAGCACCGTGCGCCGCGCATCGGCGCGCGTGAAGCGCCGCAGGTCGCAGAACGGCGTGCGCGCGACGACGCGCTCGCCGAGCGCCGGCCATCCGATGTCGAAGTGCGGGGGGGCGTCCGGCGGCCCGAGCAGCGGCTCGAACAGGTCGTCGTAGCACGATGACGCGGCGTGCGGCAGCGTGGCCGCGGGCCACGCGTCGAACGCGTGCCGCGTCGCGGCGCGCCAGGCGCGCATCCATTCCCGCTGCTGCTCGACGAGGGCATACCACATGACGAATCTTGGGGCGGAAGGGGCGTGAACTTGCATTATGGTCACTGTGGCCGGACAACGTGAGCCCCGTGCGCGGCCGGTTGATGCGCATCAGGCGCACGGGCGCGAAGGCCGGCCGCGCACGTTCCGCTATGTCGGCAAACGCATTCGTGGCGCCGGCGCCGGCGCGGGTCCGGTGCCGGCGGCGGGCGCTAGGCGAAGCCAGACGACGCTGCTACAGTCGTCGTTCCCATTCCCCTCAAGCGGAGCGTTCGCGATGAAGCTGATCGGCATGCTGGATTCCCCGTTCGTGCGTCGGGTCGCCATTTCGGCGAAGCTGCTCGACCTCCCGTTCGAACACGAGTCGATCTCGGTGTTCCGTCATTTCGAGCAGTTCAGAGCGACCAACCCGGTCGTCAAGGCGCCGACGCTCGTGACCGACGACGGCGCGACGCTGCTCGATTCGTCATTGATCGTCGACTATCTCGATCATCGGGTCGCGCCCGAGCGGCGCTTGCTGCCCGATACCGCCGATGCACGGCTGCGCGCGCTCGTGCCGGTCGGTTTCGCGCTGGCGGCTGCCGAGAAGACCGTGCAGGTCGTCTACGAGCAGGCGCTGCGTCCGGCCGACAAGCAGCATGCGCCGTGGCTCGAGCGCGTGCTGAGCCAGATCGAGGGCGCATACGGCGCACTGGAGCCGCTCGTCGCGGCCGCGAACGGCTGGTTCGGCGGCGCGCGCCTGCTGCAGTCCGACGTGACGGTCGCGGTCGCATGGCGCTTCACGCAGTTCATGGCCGCCGACTATCCGGTGCTCGCGCGGATCGATCCGGCCCGTTATCCAGCACTCGCCGCGCATTCGGCGCGGGCGGAAGCGCTGCCGGCGTTCGTCGAAACACCGCTCGTCTAGGGCCTGTTCACGCTAATAACGGGCTTGCGAACGTGCCTTGCCGGTCGCAATGCAAGGAGTGAGGAGCGCCGTTTGGCCGCGCCAAACGCCCCGAAGGAAGTCCCCTTGGGGGACAAGCGACGATCGACGCCGCAATACGGCCGGCAAGGCGCGTTCCCCTGTTCGGGAAAATTCATTCGTGGGGCTGGCCACCAGAAGGGCCGATCGCCGCGTCATGCTCCTCGCGAATACGTTGAGTATTCGCTTCGTCGCAATCCTTGCGCGCGGCCCTTCTGGTGGCCAGCGCAAGCCCGTTATTAGCGTGAACAGGCCCTAGGCGTCGCGGCGACAGGCGGCGGGGCCCCGCGCCGCTGCCCGTCGCCCGCTCGGCCTTGTCGGGCATGCCGCTGTCGATTGTTCTCGGCGGCTGACAAGTGACTTCGCATTCGCGCTGTTTATCCGGACGCGGCCGGTCCCTAGAATCCACTCCATCGAATGACGCCTTGCCTGATGGAGCCGCAGATGAAAGCCCTGATCGAATCGAGCCTGTACCACCCGTCCCTCGTGTTGCCGCTTGCCGCGCTGACGCAGCTGATGGTCGAGCGCGATTTCAATCTCGGTCAGGTCGGGCTGATCGTCGCGGCGCGCGGTGCGCAGGCCGCCGTGTCGCGCTCGCGAGCGCTGATTTTCTGCCGCCAATGCGAAGCGCAGGCATGAGTGCGCTGGCGTCGAATGGATGAAAAAAAGCCCGGCCGGCGCAAGCCGGTCGGGCGGATCGGGTTCGATCGGGCCCCGGCTTCGGCCGGGGCTTTTTCATGGGCGACGCTCAGGCGCGTGCCGGCGACGCGACACCGTACATCTCCGATTCGTCGTCCTCGCGCATCTGGCGCACGAGCTGGTGGGCTTCGCGGCGCGACGCGACGGCCGGCGGCGAGCCCTTGAGCGGCTGGCGCGCGGTTTCGGCGAGCGCGACGACCGACACGATGCCGATCACGGCGGCGCCCATCATGTAGTACGCGGGCATCATCAGGTTGTGCGTGACATCGACCAGCCAGGCGGTCACGAGCGGCGTCGTGCCGCCGAACAGCGACACCGACACGTTGAAGCCGATCGCGAGCGCGCCGTAGCGGATCTCGGTCGGGAACAGCGCCGGCAGCGCCGACGGCATCACGCCGGTAAAGCACGACAGCAGCACGCCGAGGATCAGCAGGCCGCCGAACACCGACGCCGTGGTGCCCGCGTGGATCAGCATCATCGACGGGATCGACAGCGCGAGCAGGCCGACGCAGCCGGCGAGCATCACGGGCTTGCGGCCGACCTTGTCCGACAGGCGGCCGGCGGCGAGCGTCAGCGGCATCATCAGGACCATCACGATCAGCACGAGCACGAGGCTGTGCGATTCGTCGAAGTGCAGCGTCGACGACATGAAGCTCGGCAGGTACGACAGCACCATGTAGTCGGTCACGTTGAAGATCAGCACGAGGCCGACGCACAGCAGCAGGGCGCGCCAGTTGCGCATCAGCGTTTCGCGGAAGCGCGCCTTCGGCACGGCCTTGTCCTGCGCTTCGCGCTCTTCGGCCTGGCGCTTGAACGCGGGCGTTTCCTCGAGCCTCATCCGGATGTAGAGACCGATCAGGCCGAGCGGGCCGGCGATCAGGAACGGCACGCGCCAGCCCCACGACAGCAGCGCTTCCTGCGACAGCGACGCGGTGAGCAGCGCGACGACGCCCGCGCCCATCACGTAACCGATCAGCGTGCCGAACTCGAGGAAGCTGCCCATGAAGCCGCGGCGCTTGTCGGTCGAGAATTCGGCGATGAAGGTGGCCGCGCCGCCGTATTCCCCGCCGGTCGAGAAGCCCTGCACGAGGCGGGCGACGAGCAGCAGCACGGGCGCCATGATGCCGATCGACGCGTAGCTGGGGATCAGGCCGATCGCGAACGTGCCGACGGCCATCATGATCATCGTGGCGGCGAGCACGCGCTGGCGGCCGATGCGGTCGCCGAGCGGGCCGAACACCATGCCGCCGAGCGGGCGCACGAGGAACGCGGCCGCGAACGTGCCGAAGGTCGCGAGCAGCTGCGCGGACGGGCTGCTGGACGGGAAGAACACCTTGCCGAGCGTGACGGCGATGTAGCTGTACACACCGAAGTCGAACCATTCCATCGCATTGCCGATGGCCATGGCGCTGACGGCGCGCTTGAGGAGGCTCTGGTCGACGACGGTGATGTCGTCCGCGACGAGCGGGGCTTCGCCGGACGACGAAGCGGTGGAAGAAGCAGCGGTCGGGCTGACGTGTGTTGCGGTCAAGGTCATGCACTCCTTTGACTGCGCCGAACGGGCGAGCCGTCCGACACGGTTTGCCGGCGAGCGCGGTGTCGGCTGCGGCGCGTCGGGGCAGACCTTTAAGCACTTACTGCACGATGGGCGGTAAAGGGCCGTAAGGGGCTGCTTCGACGCGGGCCCGATGGGCCGTCGCGACAGTGCGCTCATGAAGAATGGGCCGCGTGATGCAGGCGGCAGCTGCCGGTGCGGACGGTGTCCAGCGTTCCGGCAAGCGCCCCGGAGGGGCAACGAAACGAGAAAAGCGGGCCTGTCGGGCGGGCTTTCCTGTGTGTGCAATTTCGGTCGAAGCGCCGGCCCGCAACGCGCGGACGGACTTCTCTCGAAATCGAATAGACAGAGATTGAATGTTGAAACAGGTGACATGATAGCACGATGACGGATGATCGTGCAAATTGCCGGGAAACGCCCGGCTGGTGGGGCGTCCGGCGGAGGCGGCTCGGGTATGATCGGCGGCGCACGGCGGGGCCGTGCGGCTCCTGGTGACAGGGGCCGAATTCACGAGGAACCGGATGACCGAACTGATGAGGATCGCGGCGCTGTTTGCCGCCACCGCGCTGGCCGAAATCGTCGGCTGTTACCTGCCGTGGCTCGTGCTGAAGGGCGGCCGGCCGGTGTGGTTGCTGGTGCCGGCCGCGCTGTCGCTCGCGCTGTTCGCGTGGCTGCTGACGCTGCACCCGAGTGCGGCGGGGCGCACCTATGCCGCGTACGGCGGCGTTTATATCGCGGTGGCGCTGGTCTGGCTGCGGGTGGTCGATGGCGTTGCGCTGACCCGCTGGGACGTGGCCGGCGCGATGCTTGCGCTCGGCGGAATGGCGGTCATCGCGCTGCAGCCGCGCGCGTGAGCGCGGCCGCGGCGTGAGCCGCCGGCCGCCTGCCTCAAGCCGTTTCGGCGGCGCCTGCGTCGGCGGACGTGCGCCACACGCAGGTACCCTTGACCGATTTGTCGAGCTCGTCGAGCTGCGCCTGGTGCGCGGCGAGTTCGTCGTCGCTTGCGGCCACCACGGCCAGGTCGAGCGCGGCGAGCGACACGCGCTGGCCGTTGGCGGCACCGCCGTCGGTGCCCGCATCGTCGAGCATGTCGATCACGAGGCTGTCCTGGCCGCGCGTCATGGCCAGATACACCTCGGCGAGCAGCTCCGAGTCGAGCAGTGCGCCGTGCAGCGTACGGTGCGCGTTGCTGATGCCGAAGCGGTCGCACAGCGCGTCGAGCGAGTTGCGCTTGCCCGGGAACATCTGCTTGGCCTGCACCAGCGTGTCGATCACGCCGCCGCAATGCTCGGTGAACGGCGGCAGGCCGAGCCGCGCGAATTCCGCATCGAGGAAGCCAAGGTCGAACGGCGCGTTGTGGATGATCAGCTCGGCATCCTTCACGAAGTCGAGGATCTGGTGGGCGACTTCCGCGAATTTCGGCTTGTCGCTCAGGAATTCGGTCGTGAGGCCGTGCACCGCCAGTGCGCCCGGATCGCTGTCGCGCTCCGGGTTCACGTAGAAGTGCAGGTTGTTGCCGGTGAGCCGCCGGTTCAGCAGCTCGACGCAGCCGATTTCGATGAGGCGGTCGCCCGTGCGGGCGTTCAGGCCGGTGGTTTCGGTATCGAGAATGATCTGGCGCATGTCGGGAAAAACAAAGGAAACAGGGGAGTGGCCCGCGTTCAGGCCGTGAGCGATTCGACGCCGCGATTTGCGAGCGCGTCCGCGCGCTCGTTTTCGGGATGGCCCGCGTGGCCCTTGACCCAGCGCCACTCGACCTCGTGCTGCGCGACGAGCGCGTCGAGCCGCTTCCACAGGTCGGCGTTCTTCACGGGCGTCTTTGCCGCGGTGACCCAGCCTTTCTTCTTCCAGCCGTGGATCCACTCGCTGATGCCTTTCTGCACGTATTGCGAGTCGGTATGCACGATCACCTGGCACGGCCGCTTCAGCGCTTCGAGCGCGGCGATCACGCCCATCAGCTCCATGCGGTTGTTGGTCGTGTTGGGCTCGCCGCCGAACAGCTCCTTCTCCTTGTCGCCGTAGCGCATCAGTGCGCCCCAGCCGCCGGGGCCGGGGTTGCCCTTGCAGGCGCCGTCGGTATAGATGTCGATGGTATCGGTAGTCATGAATGTTCTTGATGGGTGGTCGGGGAGGCCGCCGGCGTCAGGCCCGGTGCGAGCACGGGCTTCTTCATCCGGATCTGGCCGACGAGGCGCATGCCGCGCACGCGCTTGACGGCCGTCACCATGTAGACGGCGCCGAAGATCGGCCACCAGCGGTCGCCAGCGGCTTCCATGAAGCCGTAGCGGGCCAGCCACTGGTCGGTGGCGAGCGGCGGCCGGTAGCAGCCGAAGCGGCCGCGTTCGAGGTCGAAGCCGAGCAGCTTGATCCAGTCCTTGAGCCGGATGAACGCGATCTGGTCGCGCGTGGCCGGCACGAACGGGCGGTTCGCCATGCGCCCGAACGATTGGCGCATGCCCCACAGGCTGAGCGAATTGAAGCCGGTGATCACGAGCTGGCCTTCCGGCATCAGCACGCGCTCGGCCTCGCGCAGCAGCCGGTGCGGATCGGACGTGAATTCGAGCGTGTGCGGCATCACGATCAGGTCGACGCTCTGCGACTCGAACGGCAGGTCGAGCAGGTCGCACCAGGTCGTGCTGCGGCCGTCGGGCGCGTGCTCGGGCGCATGCGCTTCGCGCGCCCACGGATACTGGTACGGCGCGCTCGCGCCGCTCGCCGGATCGAGCACGAGGCCGCGATACGGCATGCGGTTCTCGCGCAGCGCGTCGAGCTGCGGCAGGCCGAGCTGCAGCGCGTGGAACCCGAAGACGTCGGACACGATCCGGTCGAGCTGCGCCTGCTCCCAGCCCAGCACGTAGCGGCCGGGTGGTGAGTCGGTCCAGGCGGGCCAGTCTATAATTTGACGATCGGACATAACGATGATTGGGCGCCCATGAACGAGCTGGAATACGTGCCGGTTCCGGCATTCGATGACAACTATATCTGGCTCGTCTCGGACGGCCGCGATGCGGTCGCCGTCGACCCGGGTGAAGCCGCGCCGGTGCGCCGGGTTCTTGCCGAACGAGGCTGGCGGTTGACCGCTATTTTACTCACGCACCATCACGCCGACCATGTCGGCGGTGTCGCGGCCCTGCGCGATAGCCAACCGGACGATGTTCCGCTCGTCGTTTACGGCCCCGCGGCCGAGGCGATCGGCGTGGTCACGCGGCCGCTTTCGGGCGGCGCGCGCGTGACGCTCGACGCGCCGGCCGCCACGTTCGACGTGCTCGACGTGCCGGGCCATACGCGCGGCCACATCGCCTATTTCCAGGCGGCCGGGCCGGGCAACGCGGCGCCGCACGTGTTCTGCGGCGACACGCTGTTCTCGTGCGGTTGCGGGCGCCTGTTCGAAGGCACGCCCGCGCAGATGCTCGCGTCGCTCGACGCGCTCGCGGCGTTGCCGGGCGACACCCACGTGCATTGCGCACACGAATACACGCTGTCGAACATCCGCTTCGCGCTCGCGTGCGAACCCGGCAATGCGGCGCTCGCCACGTGGCGCGACGACGCACAGGCGCTGCGCGCGCGCGGCGTGCCGACACTGCCCACTACGATCGCGCATGAACGCGCCGTCAACCCGTTCATGCGTGCGGACAGCGATGCGATCCGCGCGACGCTCGAGGCCGAACTGCACGAAACGGTGCCGGATCGTCTGACAGCGTTCACGCTGATGCGCGAGTGGAAAAACCGGTTCCGATGATGATTTCCGGAGGACTCCAAAGCTCAAGCAGTGTCTGTAAAAATTGCTCCAAATGTAGGATTTCGCTGAGTTTTCGGTGTTTTTATTGACGTGAAGCACGCACTTCCGTAGTATCGCCTGCAATTTCCAGCCGTCGGAAGCAGAGATTTTCATGCGACTTATATTGAGTGCGATGGTGGTTCTGCTGCTCGCCGCTTGTGCGAGCCAGGCCCCTGTCGCCAACAACGCCGCCGATTCGCAGGCGACGTCCACCTACCTCCGTAAATCAGCCACCGCCAAAGAAACTGTCGACGTCGACAAGCAATCCGTCGGCGACCTGACCAGTGCAGACTCCGATCTCTGGGGTCGCATCCGCCGCGGTTTCCAGATGCCGGACCTGCAGACCGACCTCGTCGACATGCAGACCACGTGGTACACGCAGCGCCCGGACTACGTGCAGCGCATGACCGAGCGCTCGCAGAAGTACCTGTACCACATCGTCGAGGAACTCGAGGCGCGTCACATGCCGACCGAGCTCGCGCTGCTGCCGTTCATCGAGTCTGCGTACAACCCGCAGGCGCTGTCGGTCGCGAAGGCGGCCGGCATGTGGCAGTTCATGCCCGGCACGGGCCGCACGTACAACCTGAAGCGCAACATGTGGCAGGACGAGCGCCGCGACGTGCTCGCGTCGACGAGCGCCGCGCTCGACTACCTGTCGCGCCTGCATGACATGTTCGGCGACTGGTATCTCGCGCTGGCCGCGTACAACTGGGGCGAGGGCAACGTGCAGCGCGCGATCGCGCGCAACCAGGCGGCCGGCCTGCCGACCGACTACCTGAACCTGCGGATGCCGAACGAGACGCGCAACTACGTGCCGAAGCTGCAGGCGGTGAAGAACATCATCGCGAATCCGCAGCAGTACGGCCTCGCGCTGCCGGACATCCCGAACCACCCGTATTTCGTGACGGTCACGACGTCGCGCGACATCGACGTGGCGGTGGCCGCGAAGCTCGCGAACCTGTCGCTCGACGAATTCCGCTCGCTGAACCCGTCGTTCTCGAAGCCGGTGATTCTCGGCGCGACCGAACCGCAGATCCTGCTGCCGTTCGACAACGCGTCGGCGTTCGAGAAGAACCTGAAGGCGTACAACGGCCAGCTGTCGTCGTGGACCACCTATACGGTCAGCGAACGGGCGCGGCCGGCCGCGATCGCCGAGAAGATCGGCGTGGACGCCGATACGCTGATGTCGATCAACAAGATTCCGGCCGGCATGCGCCTGAAGCCGGGCTCGACGATCGTCGTGCCGCGCGGCGATGACGACGACGAGGACATCAGCGCCGACGTCGCCGAAAACGGCGCGCTCGCGATGGAACCCGACGTACCCGACACGCGCAAGATGCTGATCCGCGTACGCCGCAAGCAGTCGATGGCGGCGATCGCCGGCCGCTACGGCGTGTCGGTCGGCCAGCTCAAGGCGTGGAACCGTACGCACCGCGATCTCGCGATGCCGGGCCAGGCGCTCGTGCTGCACGTGCCGGTCGGCCGTTCGGTGCCGGCGGAACCCGGTCCGGAGCGGATCGCGACGTCGGCCGGCGGGGCGCACATCGAGCGCGCGAGCCTGGCGGTGGGCGGCAAGTCGCACGGCGCGAAGCGCGGCGCGGCGAAGCCGGCCGCCAAATCGGCGAAGGCGGCACCGGCCAAGGCCGCTGCGCACAAGGGCAAGAAGAAGTAACGCAGTCGCGAGCGCATCGTGCGGCCGGCCCGGTTCGCGCGGTTGCGGTATCATCCGACGAAATGCAAGGAAACGCCGTCACCGAGGTGACGGCGTTTTTGTTTGTGCGCGGCGCGGGGGCGCTGCTTCGAAGGCCTTCATATAACAAGGAGAGGTGATGTCGTCGGTGCAGGTGAGGGTGCTCGCGCTGTTTTCGGTCGGGTATTTCGTGTCGTACGTGTTTCGCGGTGTCAATCTGGGTTTCGCGCCGTTCGTCACGCACGAGCTCGGGTTGTCGGCCGCCGATCTCGGCCTGCTCACCAGTCTCTATTTCCTCGGCTTCGCGGGCGCGCAGATCCCGGCCGGCGTGATGCTCGACCACTTCGGCCCGCGCCGCGTGACGGCCGGCATGCTGCTGTTCGCGGCCGCCGGCGCGGCCGTGTTCGGCGCCGCGCACAGCCTCGGCACGATGATGGTCGGCCGGCTGCTGATCGGCGTCGGCGTCTCGGTGTGCCTCGGCGCGGCGTTCAAGGCGCTCGCGCAGCATTTCCCGGTCGGCCGGCTGCCGCTCGTCAACGGCCTCGTGATGGCCGTGGGCGGGCTCGGCGGCGTGATGGTCGGCTCGCCGCTCACCTGGCTGCTCGGCTGGACGAGCTGGCGCGCGATCTGTTTCGGCCTCGCGGTGCTGACGGTGATCGTCGCGGCGTCGATCGGGCTGGGCGCACCGGAGGCGCGGCAGGTGCGCCACCAGGGTGGGCTCGTCAGCCAGTTCAAGGGCACGTGGCACATCCTGAGCAGCCGTGCGTTCTGGAAGATCTCGTCGTTTTCCGTCGTCACGCAGGGCGTGTTCTATGCGATGCAGTCGCTGTGGGTCGGGCCGTACCTGCGCGATGTCGCGGGGTTCGATGCGTCGCATGCCGCGCGCCTCGTGTCGGTGCTCGGCTTCGCGATGATGGCCGGCTGTGTCGGCTTCGGCGCCGCGGCGCGGGTGCTCGAGCGGCGCGGCGTGTCCGTGTACGCGTTCTGCGGCGTGGGCATGGCGCTGTTCGTCGCGACGCAGGCCGCGATCATCGCGCGCGTGCCGTTGCCGCCGGCCGTGCTGTGGGCCGCCTACGGGATGTTCGGCGGCGTCGGCATCCTGACCTACGCGGTGATGGCCGGGCATTTTCCCGCTTACCTGATCGGCCGCGCGAACACGACGCTCACGCTCGTGATCTTCGTGCTGATCTTTGCGTTCCAGATCGGTGTCGGCGCGGTGCTGTCGCACTGGCCGGCGGTCGACGGCCGCTACCCGGCGGCCGCGCACTTCACCGCTTGGGGCGTGCTGCTCGCGCTGCAGCTCGCGAGCGCGGTCTGGTACGTCTGGCCCGCGCGCGGCGCTGGTCAAGCGCACTGATCCGGCGGTACGCTGGCGGGTAGGGCGGCCGCGTAAACGGGGCCGCAGCGCGTTGTGCCGCGTCGCCGGACGTGGCGCGCGCACGATCGGACGGCCATATCGATTGAAGATAGGGCCATTTTCAGGCTATAATTTGAAAGTTTGTGCTGATCAACCTCGCACCCTAGCGCCTACCTCATTCATCCCGTTCATCCGCCGCACACCGCCTGCCGGGCGATGCCGCGAAGCCTCGTGCGCCACGCGCCGGGTTCGCGTCTCGACAATGCAGGCCGCGTCCAGCAAGCGACCACGCGCGCCCACGCAGCGCGGCGCTTGCGCGGCAGGGTAAACAGGTCGGCAGCAGGGTGTTCCCCAAGGAGCCTCCCGTGTTGCCGTCTTTTACTCCCGCCTTGCTTGCACTCGCCGACGGCACGGTCTTTCGTGGTTATTCGATCGGGGCCGAAGGCCACACGATCGGCGAAGTCGTGTTCAATACCGCGATCACCGGCTATCAGGAAATCCTGACTGATCCGAGCTACTCGCGCCAGATCGTCACGCTCACCTATCCGCATATCGGCAACGTCGGCGTCAACGCCGAAGACGTCGAAGCCACGAAAGTCCATGCCGCCGGCCTGATCATCCGTGATCTGCCCTCGCTCGCATCGAACTTCCGCATGGACCGCACGCTCGGCGATTACCTGCACGACGAAGGCGTCGTCGCGATCGCCGGCATCGACACCCGCAAGCTAACCCGCATCCTGCGCGACAAGGGCGCGCAGAACGGCTGCATCCTGACGGGCTCGGACGACGAAGCGAAGGCGATCGAGCTCGCGCGCTCGTTCCCGGGTCTCGCGGGCATGGATCTCGCGAAGGTCGTGTCGACCACGAAGCCGTTCGAATGGAAGCAGACCGAATGGCGCCTCGAAGGCGGCTACGGCATGCAGGAAGCGCCGAAGTACCGCGTCGTCGCGTACGATTTCGGCGTCAAGTACAACATCCTGCGCATGCTCGCGGAGCGCGGCTGCCACGTGACGGTGCTGCCGGCACAGGCGAGCGCGGAAGATGCGCTCGCGCTGAATCCGGACGGCGTGTTCCTGTCGAACGGCCCCGGCGATCCGGAACCGTGCGACTACGCGATCGCGGCCACGAAGCAGTTCATCGAGCGCGGCGTGCCGACCTTCGGCATCTGCCTGGGTCACCAGATCATGGGCCTCGCGGTCGGCGCGAAGACGCTGAAGATGAAGACGGGCCACCACGGCGCGAACCACCCGGTGAAGGATCTCGGCGACGGTCGCGTGGTGATCACGTCGCAGAACCACGGCTTCGCGGTCGACGCGGATTCGCTGCCGGCCAACGCGCGCGTGACGCACGTGTCGCTGTTCGACGGCACGCTGCAGGGCTTCGAGCTGACCGACAAGCCGGCATTCTGCTTCCAGGGCCACCCGGAAGCGTCGCCCGGCCCGCACGACATCGGCTACCTGTTCGACCGTTTCACCGCGCTGATGGACGCGGCGAAGCAGCGCAACGCCTAACGTCAACGACGCAACCGAAGGACGGGAGATTCGCATCATGTTCGGCCACGCACTCGGCATCACGGATATCTGGACCTACGTGTTCGGCGTGATCTTCATCATCCTGCTGCCGGGGCCGAACTCGATGTACGTGCTGTCGCTCGCGGCGCAGCGCGGCGTGAAGGCCGGCTATCGCGCGGCGTGCGGTGTGTTCGTCGGCGACACGGTGCTGATGGTGCTGTCCGCCGCCGGCGTCGCGTCGCTGCTGAAGGCGAACCCGCTGCTGTTCTCCGTCGTCAAGTACGGCGGCGCCGCGTATCTGCTTTACATCGGCACCGGCATGCTGCGCAGCGCGTGGCGGAAGCTGCGCGCACCGGCCCATGCGCCGGCCGATGCGCCGCCCGCGGTCGACGGCGAGCGGCCGTTCCGCAAGGCGCTGATCGTGAGCCTGCTGAATCCGAAGGCGATCCTGTTCTTCATCTCGTTCTTCATCCAGTTCGTCGACCCGGCATTCCCGCATCCCGCGCTGTCGTTCGTCGTGCTCGGGGCGATCGCGCAATGCGCGAGCTTCATGTACCTGAGCACGCTGATCTTCGCCGGTGCGCGGCTTGCCGAGCACTTCCGCCGCCGCCGCAAGCTTGCAGCAGGCGCGGCGAGCAGCGTGGGCGGCCTGTTCATCGGATTCTCGGTGAAGCTCGCGCTCGCCACGATGAGCTGAGCGCAGCCGGCCGACCCACGACAACGATTACTTATTGAATTCACAAGCCATGCCAAAACGCACAGACATCAAGAGCATCCTCATCATCGGCGCCGGCCCGATCATCATCGGCCAGGCGTGCGAGTTCGACTATTCGGGCGCGCAGGCTTGCAAGGCGTTGCGTGAGGAGGGCTACAAGGTCGTTCTCGTCAACAGCAACCCGGCGACGATCATGACCGACCCGAACACGGCCGACGTGACCTACATCGAGCCGATCACGTGGGAAGTCGTCGCGCGCATCATCGAGAAGGAGCGCCCGGACGCGATCCTGCCGACGATGGGCGGCCAGACCGCGCTGAACTGCGCGCTCGACCTGCACCACCACGGCGTGCTCGAGAAGTTCGGCGTCGAGCTGATCGGCGCGTCGCCGGAAGCGATCGACAAGGCGGAAGACCGCCAGAAGTTCAAGGAAGCGATGACCAAGATCGGTCTCGGTTCCGCGAAGTCGGGCATCGCGCACTCGATGGAAGAAGCGACCCAGGTGCACGCCGAGATCATGGCGCTCACCGGCGGCAGCGGCTACCCGGTCGTGATCCGTCCGTCGTTCACGCTCGGCGGTTCGGGCGGCGGCATTGCCTACAACCGCGAAGAGTTCGAAGAGATCTGCAAGCGCGGCCTGGATCTCTCGCCCACGCGCGAGCTGCTGATCGAAGAATCGCTGCTCGGCTGGAAGGAATACGAGATGGAAGTCGTGCGCGACCGCGCCGACAACTGCATCATCGTCTGCTCGATCGAGAACCTCGACCCGATGGGCGTACACACCGGCGACTCGATCACGGTCGCGCCGGCGCAGACGCTCACCGACAAGGAATACCAGATCCTGCGTAACGCATCGCTCGCGGTGCTGCGCGAGATCGGCGTCGACACGGGCGGCTCGAACGTGCAGTTCTCGATCAACCCGCGGGACGGCCGCATGGTCGTCATCGAAATGAACCCGCGCGTGTCGCGTTCGTCGGCGCTCGCATCGAAGGCGACGGGCTTCCCGATCGCGAAGGTCGCGGCGAAGCTGGCGGTCGGCTACACGCTCGACGAGCTGAAGAACGAAATCACCGGCGGCCAGACCCCGGCGTCGTTCGAGCCGACGATCGACTACGTCGTCACGAAGATCCCGCGCTTCGCGTTCGAGAAATTCCGCGAAGCCGATTCGCGCCTGACCACGCAGATGAAGTCGGTCGGCGAAGTAATGGCGATCGGCCGCACGTTCCAGGAATCGTTCCAGAAGGCGCTGCGCGGCCTCGAAGTGGGCGTCGACGGTCTCGACGAGAAGTCGACCAACCGCGACGAGATCGCGATCGAGATCCACGAGCCGGGCCCGGACCGCATCTGGTACGTCGGCGATGCGTTCCGTATCGGCATGACGGCCCAGGAAATCTTCGCGGAAACCGCGATCGACCCGTGGTTCCTCGAGCAGATCGAGCAGATCATCCTGAAGGAAAAGGCGCTCGGCGGCCGCACGCTCGCATCGCTGTCGTTCGACGAACTGCGCTACCTGAAGCAGAGCGGCTTCTCCGACCGCCGCCTCGCGAAGCTGCTCGGCGCGACGCCGGAAGACGTCCGCAAGCGCCGCATCGAACTCAACGTGCGCCCGGTCTACAAGCGCGTCGACACCTGCGCGGCCGAGTTCGCGACGAAAACGGCCTACATGTACTCGACCTATGAGGAAGAGTGCGAGGCGCAGCCGACCACCAACAAGAAGATCATGGTGCTGGGCGGCGGCCCGAACCGGATCGGCCAGGGCATCGAGTTCGACTACTGCTGCGTGCACGCGGCGCTCGCGATGCGCGAGGACGGCTACGAAACGATCATGGTCAACTGCAACCCCGAAACGGTGTCGACCGACTATGACACGTCCGACCGCCTGTACTTCGAGCCGCTGACGCTCGAGGACGTGCTCGAAATCGTCGACAAGGAAAAGCCGGTCGGCGTGATCGTCCAGTACGGCGGCCAGACGCCGCTGAAGCTCGCGCTCGACCTCGAAGCGCACGGTGTGCCGATCGTCGGCACGTCGCCGGACATGATCGATGCGGCCGAAGACCGCGAACGCTTCCAGAAGCTGCTGCAGGACCTCGGCCTGCGCCAGCCGCCGAACCGCACCGCGCGCGCCGAAGAAGAAGCGCTCGCGCTGGCCGACGAGATCGGCTATCCGCTGGTCGTGCGCCCGTCGTACGTGCTGGGCGGCCGCGCGATGGAAATCGTCCACGAGCCGCGTGACCTCGAGCGCTACATGCGCGAGGCCGTGAAGGTGTCGAACGATTCGCCGGTGCTGCTCGACCGCTTCCTGAACGACGCGATCGAGTGCGACGTCGACTGCATCTGCGACGGCGAAGCCGTGTTCATCGGCGGCGTGATGGAGCACATCGAGCAGGCGGGCGTCCACTCGGGCGACTCGGCATGCTCGCTGCCGCCGTACTCGCTGTCGAAGGAAACCGTTGCCGAACTGAAGCGCCAGACGGGCGCGATGGCGAAGGCGCTGAACGTGGTCGGCCTGATGAACGTGCAGTTCGCGATCCAGCAGGTGCCGCAGGCGGACGGTTCGAAGCAGGACATCATCTACGTGCTGGAAGTGAACCCGCGCGCATCGCGCACGGTGCCGTACGTGTCGAAGGCGACCAGCCTGCCGCTCGCGAAGATCGCGGCGCGTGCGATGGTCGGCCAGAAGCTCGCGCAGCAGGGCGTGACGAAGGAAGTCGAGCCGCCGTACTTCAGCGTGAAGGAAGCGGTGTTCCCGTTCGTCAAGTTCCCGACCGTCGATCCGGTCCTCGGGCCTGAAATGCGTTCGACCGGCGAAGTGATGGGTGTCGGCCAGACGTTCGGCGAAGCGCTGTTCAAGTCGCAGCTCGCGGCCGGTTCGCGCCTGCCTGAGTCGGGCACGGTGCTGCTGACCGTGATGGACGCCGACAAGCCGAAGGCGGTCGAAGTCGCGCGCATGCTGCACGACCTCGGCTACCCGATCGTCGCGACGAAGGGCACGGCTGCCGCGATCGAAGCGGCCGGCGTGCCGGTGAAGGTCGTGAACAAGGTGAAGGACGGCCGTCCGCACATCGTCGACATGATCAAGAACGGCGAGATCGCACTCGTGTTCACGACGGTCGACGAAACGCGCCAGGCGATCGCCGATTCGCGTTCGATCCGCATGAGCGCGCAGGCGCACAAGGTCACGTACTACACGACGATGTCGGGCGCGCGCGCGGCGGTTGAAGGCCTGCGCTACCTGAAGGATCTGGAAGTCTATGATTTACAAGGTCTTCACGCTCGCCTAAACTAAGCAGTCAGTTACCTGTCGAAGCAACACGTGCCGCGATTAGGCGGTGTTTCCAGTGCATCGGAAACGCGCTTAATCGCGGTGATTTTTTTTAAAGCCGTTTTTAGCGATTGAGCCGTTTATGAGCACCATTCCGTTGACAAAGCGTGGCGCGGAACTCCTGCGCGATGAATTGCAGCGCCTCAAGTCCGTCGAGCGGCCGGCCGTGATCAACGCGATCGCGGAGGCCCGCGCACAGGGCGACCTGTCCGAAAACGCCGAATACGATGCCGCGAAGGAAAAGCAGGGCTTCATCGAGGGTCGTATCGCGGAACTCGAATCGAAGCTGTCGGCCGCGCAGGTCATCGATCCCACCGTGCTCGATGCCGAAGGCCGTGTGGTTTTCGCATCGACCGTCGAACTCGAGGATCTCGAGTCGGGCGACACCGTCAAGTACCAGATCGTCGGTGACGACGAAGCCGATATCGACCACGGCCTGATCTCGGTCAGCTCGCCGATCGCGCGCGCACTGATCGGCAAGTCCGAAGGTGACGTCGCGGCCGTGCAGGCGCCGAGCGGCGTGCGCGAGTACGAAATCATCTCGGTCAGCTACATCTGAAGCGGGGCGACGTGATGCCGCATCGCGTGTTCCGTCTGCTGTCGGCCGTGTGGGTCGGCAGCCTGCTGACGATCGGGTATGCGGTCGCGCCCGTGCTGTTCAAGACGCTGGAGCGGATGACGGCCGGTTCGGTCGCCGCCCAGCTGTTCCGCATCGAGGCGATCCTCGGTGTCGTGTGCGGCGTGCTGCTGCTCGCCTTGTCGAACCAGCAGGTGCGGCGCGGCAGCAGCGAATATCGCCGCGTGCGCTGGATCGTCGCCGCGATGGTCGTGTGTGTGCTGGTCGGGTATTTCGCGCTGCAGCCGTTCATGAATGCGCTGCGGGTGGCCGCGATGGACGCGGGCACCGATATCGCGAACTCGCCGTATGCGAGCCGCTTCGGGATGTTGCACGGCGTCTCGAGCGTGTTCTACCTCGTCGAGAGCGTGCTGGGGCTGATGCTGATCTGGCGTCTGCCGGCGCGCGACGCCTGACGCGAATGCCGCGCAGGCCCGGTCAATGCCGGGCCCGCGGGCAGGGCGGCGGCACGGTGAGCCGTGCCGCCCCGATGCTTACTTGTCCTGGAACGGACGCTTCGTGCTGGCCTGGCGCTTCTTGGCGCGCTTCACGTTACCGCCTGCCGTCACGCGCTCGTTGCCGCGCACTGTGACCTTGACCGGCCGCGGGCGACGCACGGGGCTCGCGTTCGGCGACACCTTGACGACCTTGACGGTGCGCGGTGCACGGCCTTTCTTGTCGTCGACGGCTTCGGCCGCGCTCGGCAGCGTGCCGGCACGACGGCCGCGGGACGGGGCCGCTGCGGCGGCTTCGGGCTTCCAGATCACCAGCAGCTTGCCGATGTGCTGGATCGGCGCCGCGCTCAGGCGGTCGCAGATCTCGTCGTAGATCGCGATGCGCTCGTCGCGCTCGTCGCCGAACACGCGGATCTTGATCAGCTGGTGCGCATCGAGGTGCACCTTGATTTCCTTCAGTACGGCGTCGGTGAGCCCTTCGGCGCCGATCAGCACGACGGGCTTGAGCGCATGGGCCTGGGAGCGCAGCGCGGAGCGCTCGGCGGGAGAAAGCGAAAGGGCGGGCATGGAAATGTCGAAATCTAAATAAGGGCGCGCTGACTGAATAGCGATCGCGGGAAGTTACCGCGTCAGCCGTGCGCCGAAACCACGTAAAATCGCGGCTTGGGCCTGAAAAGGGGCCGCAGCCGCGCGAAGAAGACGCGTATTATCCGCTAAAAGCGCGGCTTCACGAAGCAATGGGCAGCAATCTCTCTCTCGAATGGCAAAAAACCGCTTCAACCAGCACTGGCTGCACGACCACATCAACGACCCCTACGTCAAAATGGCGCAGCGGGAGGGCTATCGCGCGCGCGCCGCGTACAAGCTGAAGGAAATCGACGAGCAGGACAAGCTGATCCGTCCGGGCCAGGTGATCGTCGACCTCGGCGCGACGCCGGGCAGCTGGAGCCAGTATGCCCGCAACAAGCTCGCGCAGGGCAAGAAGCGTGACGCGGAACGCGAAGGCGGCATCGACGGCACGATCGTTGCGCTCGACATCCTGCCGATGGAGCCGATCGCCGACGTCCACTTCCTGCAGGGCGACTTCCGCGAGGACGAAGTCCTTCACCAGCTCGAAGAAGTGCTTGAAGGGCGCGCGGTGGACCTTGTTATTTCCGACATGGCCCCCAACCTCTCTGGCGTGGCCTCGGCAGACGCGGCGCGCATCGAGCATCTGTGCGATCTGGCGCTCGAATTTGCGCAGAATCATCTGAAGCCGGATGGTGCGCTGCTCGTGAAATGCTTTCACGGCAGCGGCTACAGCCAGATCGTCGAGAAATTCAAACAGCAGTTTAAGACCGTCGCGCCGCGCAAGCCGAAGGCGTCCCGCGACAAATCGTCCGAAACGTTCATTTTGGGTCGGCATCTGAAACGCCCGCGCTGAGGCGCAGCGAGGTGCCGCAAACGGGCTCCGGCCCTTGCCAGACAAGCGAAGCGCTATCGCGGCGGTTGTCAATGCTTATGGCGAGGGTGGTCGGACTGGATTAGAATGACCGAGGGGCGCCGCAAGGAAAATGTAGGCGCTCGTCTACGAGTGAAGGAGTGGTGCTTTGAACAACAATATGTTTTCGAAGGCAGCGGTGTGGCTGGTGATCGCACTGGTGCTGTTTACGGTGTTCAAGCAGTTCGACAAGCCCCGCGTCCAGGAAGGCGTGTCCTATTCGCAGTTCATGGACGACGCCAAGAACGGCAAGGTCAAGAACGTCATCGTTCAGGGGCGTAACCTCACCGTCACTCCGGCTGATGGCCAGAAATACCAGATCGTGTCGCCCGGCGACATCTGGATGGTTGGCGATCTGATGAAGTACGGCGTGCAGGTCAGCGGCAAGGCCGACGATGAGCCGAATGCGCTGATGTCCGCGCTGTACTACCTCGGGCCGACGATCCTGATCATCGTGTTCTGGTTCTACATGATGAGGCAGATGCAGGGAGGCGGCAAAGGCGGCGCATTCTCGTTCGGGAAATCGCGCGCGCGGCTGATCGACGAGAACAACAACGCGGTGAACTTCTCCGACGTCGCGGGCTGCGACGAAGCGAAGGAAGAAGTGTCCGAGCTCGTCGACTTCCTGCGCGATCCGCAGAAATTCCAGAAGCTGGGCGGTCGCATTCCGCGCGGCGTGCTGCTCGTCGGCCCCCCGGGTACCGGCAAGACGCTGCTGGCTCGCGCGATCGCGGGTGAAGCGAAGGTGCCGTTCTTCAGCATCTCGGGTTCGGACTTCGTCGAAATGTTCGTCGGCGTCGGCGCGGCTCGTGTGCGCGACATGTTCGAGCAGGCGAAGAAGCATGCACCGTGTATCGTGTTCATCGACGAAATTGACGCGGTCGGCCGTCATCGCGGCGCCGGCATGGGCGGCGGTAACGACGAACGCGAACAGACGCTGAACCAGATGCTCGTCGAGATGGACGGCTTCGAGGCGAACTCGGGCGTGATCGTGATCGCCGCAACCAACCGTTCCGACGTGCTCGACAAGGCGCTGCTGCGTCCGGGCCGTTTCGACCGCCAGGTCTACGTCGGTCTGCCGGACATCCGCGGCCGCGAGCAGATCATGCGCGTGCACCTGCGCAAGGTACCGATCGCGAACGACGTCGATGCGGCAGTCATCGCACGCGGCACGCCGGGCTTCTCGGGCGCCGATCTTGCGAACCTCGTGAACGAGGCGGCGCTGTTCGCTGCACGTCGCGGCAAGCGCATCGTCGAGATGCAGGATTTCGAAGACGCGAAGGACAAGATCTTCATGGGTCCGGAGCGCAAGTCGGCCGTGATCCGCGAAGAAGCGAAGCGTGCGACCGCTTATCACGAGTCGGGCCACGCGGTGATCGCGAAGCTGCTGCCGAAGGCGGACCCCGTGCACAAGGTCACGATCATCCCGCGCGGTCGCGCGCTGGGTGTCACGTGGCAGCTGCCGGAGCATGACAACGAAACGTACTCGAAGGACTACCTGATGGACCGCCTTGCGATCCTGTTCGGTGGCCGGGTGGCGGAAGAGCTGTTCATGAACCTGGTCAGCACCGGCGCATCGGACGACTTCAACAAGGCAACGCAGACGGCACGCGCGATGGTGGCCCGTTTCGGCATGACCGACGCGCTCGGGCCGATGGTCTACGTCGACGACGAAAACGATGCATCGCCGTTCGGCCGCGGCTTCACGCGCACGATCTCGGAAGCGACGCAGCAGAAGGTCGATTCGGAAATCCGCCGCGTGCTCGACGAACAGTACGGCCTTGCGCGCCGCCTGCTCGAAGAGAACCGCGACAAGGTCGAAGCGATGACCGCCGCGCTGATGGAGTGGGAGACGATCGATGCCGATCAGATCAACGACATCATGGAAGGCCGTCCGCCGCGCTCCCCGAAGAGCTCGCCGGCTGTCGGCGGCGATTCGTCGGGTGGTGGCAGCAGCGCCGAGGTGAAGCCCGGCAACGCGCCGGCGCCGGCTTCGCCGGCGGCATAATCTCCGCTTTAGCGCCGTTCACGGGCTGGTGTGGCTTCACACCGGCCCGTTTTGCATTCATTCACGCCAGTTGCTCGTGTCCGATTCCGCTGTTTCCCCATTCATTCCCGCGCCACTCCAGTGCGGCCGCTTCGAACTGACGTTCGAACGCCCGCTCGTGATGGGCATCCTCAACGCCACGCCTGATTCGTTCTCCGACGGCGGCCGCTTCCTCGCGCGCGACGATGCGCTGCGTCAGGCCGAGCGGATGATTGTCGAAGGCGTCGACCTTCTCGATATCGGCGGCGAATCGACGCGCCCCGGCGCGCCGCCCGTGCCGCTCGACGAGGAACTCGCACGCGTGATCCCGCTCGTCGAAGCGCTGCGGCCGTTGAACGTGCCGCTGTCGATCGATACCTACAAGCCGGCCGTGATGCGTGCGGCGCTGGCGGCAGGCGCCGACCTGATCAACGACATCTGGGGGTTCCGCCAGCCGGGCGCGATCGACGCGGTGCGCGACGGCAACTGCGGGCTGTGTGCGATGCACATGCTTGGTGAGCCGCAGACGATGCAGGTCGGCGAACCCGATTACGGCGACATCGTGGCCGACGTGCGCGATTTTCTCGCCGAGCGCGCGCAGGCGCTGCGCGATGCGGGGATTGTGCCGGAGCGGATCTGCGTCGATCCCGGTTTCGGATTCGGCAAGGCGGTTGTCGACGACAACTATGCATTGCTGGCTGCGTTGCCGGACACGGCACCCGCGCGGCCCGACGGCCGCGCGTATCCGATACTCGCGGGCATGTCGCGCAAGTCGATGCTCGGCGCGGTGATCGGCGGCAAGCCGCCGATGGAGCGCGTCGCGGCGAGCGTGGCGGCCGCAGTGTGCGCGGTCGAGCGCGGGGCGGCGATCGTGCGCGTGCACGACGTCGCGGCGACGGTCGACGCGCTGAAAATCTGGGTTGCCGTGCGCGAAGCCGCGCGGCAACGATAAGTCAGAAGACGAAGGAGGAAGATTCACCATGGGACGTCGATATTTCGGCACGGACGGCATTCGCGGCACGGTGGGTGAGGCACCCATCACGCCGGATTTCGTGTTGCGTCTCGGCTACGCAGCCGGCAAGGTACTGGCCAGCTCGGCCGATGTTGCGGCAGGCTCGCGCCCGACCGTGCTGATCGGCAAGGACACGCGCGTGTCGGGCTACATGCTCGAAGCCGCGCTCGAGGCCGGATTCTCGGCGGCGGGCGTCGACGTGATGCTGGCCGGCCCGATGCCGACGCCGGGTGTCGCGTACCTGACGCGTGCGCTGCGCCTGTCGGCGGGCGTCGTGATCAGCGCATCGCACAACCCGTATCACGACAACGGGATCAAGTTCTTCTCCGCCGACGGCAACAAGCTGCCGGACGACACCGAAGCCGCGATCGAAGCGTGGCTCGACAAGCCGCTCGAGTGCGCGTCGTCGGACGGCCTCGGCAAGGCGCGCCGCCTCGACGACGCGGCCGGCCGCTACATCGAGTTCTGCAAGAGCACGTTCCCGGCCGCGTTCAACCTGCGCGGGCTGAAGCTCGTGATCGACTGCGCGCACGGCGCCGCGTACCAGATCGCGCCGCATGTGTTCCACGAACTCGGCGCGGACGTGATCCCGATCGGTGTCGCGCCGAACGGCTTCAACATCAACGATGGCGTCGGGGCGACCGCGCCGGACGCGCTGGTGCGCGCGGTGCGCGCGAACCACGCCGATCTCGGCATCGCGCTCGACGGCGATGCCGACCGGCTGCAAGTGGTCGACGCGACCGGTCGCCTGTACAACGGTGACGAGCTGCTCTACGTGCTCGTGAAGGACCGGGTCGCGACCGACGGCAAGGTCGAAGGCGCGGTGGGCACGCTGATGACGAACCTCGCGGTCGAAGTCGCGCTGCAGCGCGAGGGCGTGAAGTTCGTCCGCGCGGCGGTCGGCGATCGCTACGTGCTCGAGCAGTTGCGCGAGCACGGCTGGCAGCTCGGCGCGGAAGGCTCGGGCCATATCCTGTCGCTCGACCGCCACTCGACCGGCGACGGCATCGTGTCGGCGCTGCTCGTGCTGGCCGCGCTGAAGCGCAGCGGCAAGACCCTCGCGCAGATGCTCGACGGCGTCACGCTGTTCCCGCAGAAGCTGATCAACGTGCGGATGAAGCCGGGCGCCGACTGGAAGGGCAGCACGTCGATTCGCGCCGCGATCGACGCAGCCGAAGCCGCGCTCGCCGGCAGCGGCCGCGTGCTGATCCGCGCATCGGGCACGGAGCCCGTGCTGCGCGTGATGGTCGAAGCGCAGCAGGCGGCCGACGCGGTCCGCCATGCGGAGACGATCGCCGACGCGGTGCGCGCGGCGACGACCTGACGCGCGGGCCCGGCGCGTCAGGTCAAACACCTGCGCGCCGGTGTTCCGGCGAACCCGCACACGGCGCCTTCGGGGCGCCGTGATTTCGTCAGACGCAAAGGTTTGCGATACCTATAAAGAAGGGCGCGTCGCCACCGCAATCCGGGGGCGAAAAATCGTCCGACCCCTGATATCGGCCCTCCACGACCAGGGGCTTTCCATGGCGCAGACACCGCGCTACGATCCGCTCGCACCCATGTGAAACGGGTCGTCATCCCGTCCCTTCCACGCAGGCAATTCTTGCCGCCACCGCCGTTCCGGCGCCGTCCGGGCGCCGCGCACACCGCACCCGATACTCCCTTTCAACCAGTCATGTTACTGTCACGCCAGTTTCATCGATTGTCACATTACCGTCATGAGGAGCCCCTAACCTTCGCGGTGCCGTAGTCATCCGCTCACACACTGGAGGTCTCATGAAATTGATGCAAACCGCGATTGCCGGCCTGGCTGGCGCGCTTTTCGCCGTCGCCGCTCACGCTGCCGACATCACGGGCGCAGGCAGCACGTTCGCGATGCCGATCTATACGAAATGGGCTGCTGACTACCAGCAGACCGGCGGCGCGAAGGTCAACTACCAAGGCATCGGCTCGTCGGGCGGCCTGAAGCAGATCGTCGCGAAGACGGTCGATTTTGCCGGTTCGGACGCACCGCTGAAGGATGACGAGCTCGCGAAGGAAGGCCTGTTCCAGTTCCCGACGGTGGTCGGCGGCGTGGTGCCGGTCGTCAACGTGCCGGGCGTGAAGCCGGGTGAACTGACGCTGTCGGGCCCGGTGCTCGGCGACATCTACCTCGGCAAGATCAAGAAGTGGAACGACCCGGCGATCGCCGCGCTGAACCCGAAGGTCAAGCTGCCGGACACGGACATCGCCGTGGTTCGCCGTGCTGACGGCTCGGGCACGAGTTTCATCTGGACGAACTACCTGTCGAAGGTCAACGACGAGTGGAAGTCGAAGGTCGGCGAAGGCACGACGGTCAACTGGCCGACGGGCACGGGCGGCAAGGGCAACGACGGCGTCGCAGCGTTCGTGCAGCGCCTGCCGGGCGCAGTCGGCTACGTCGAATGGGCGTATGCGAAGAAGAACAACATGGTCTACACGGCCCTGAAGAACTCGACGGGCACGGTGGTCGAGCCGAAGACGGAAACGTTCAAGGCCGCTGCTGCCGGCGCGAACTGGTCGAAGTCGTTCTACCAGATCCTGACGAACCAGCCGGGCAAGGAAGCATGGCCGGTCGTCGGCGCGACGTTCGTGCTGCTGCACGCGAAGCAGGACAAGCCGGAGCAGGGCGTCGAAACGCTGAAGTTCTTCAGCTGGGCGTTCAAGAACGGCGAGAAGGCTGCCGACAGCCTCGACTACATCTCGCTGCCGCCGGCAGTCGAAGCGGAAATCCGCAAGCAGTGGAAGATCAAGGTGACGGACGCTTCGGGCAAGCCGGTCGCCGCCGAGTAAGCATTGCAGCGGTTCGCTGCCCGGCCGTGCCGGTCGGGCAGTGTGTGCGGTAAAGCCGGGCGTTACGGCGCCCGGCAATCAAAAGCAGGCACCCATGTCTGATATTTCCTATACGTCCTCACGGTCCGCCGACGTTGCGCAGCAACGCGCGCCGAGCCGCCTCGGGGATGTCGTATTCGGCGGTCTTGCACGGCTTGCCGCCATCGTGACCCTGCTGCTGCTCGGCGGGATCATCGTTTCCCTGATCATCGCGTCGATGCCGACCATCCAGAAGTTCGGCCTCGGCTTCCTGTTGCAATCCGAGTGGGATCCCAACTCGGACATCTACGGCGCGCTCGTGCCGATCTACGGCACGATCGTGACGTCGATCATCGCGCTCGTCATCGCCGTGCCGGTCAGCTTCGGCATCGCGCTGTTCCTCACCGAGCTGTCGCCCGTCTGGCTGCGCCGCCCGCTCGGCATCGCGATCGAGCTGCTCGCCGCGATTCCGTCGATCGTCTACGGCATGTGGGGCCTGCTCGTGTTCGCGCCGATCTTCGCGGAATATTTCCAGAAGCCGATCGGCCGCCTGTTCAAGGACGTGTGGATTCTCGGCCCGCTGACCGCCGGCCCGCCGATCGGTATCGGCATCCTGGCAGCCGGCGTGATCCTCGCGATCATGATCATCCCGTACATCGCATCGGTGATGCGTGACGTGTTCGAAGTCACGCCCGTGCTGCTGAAGGAATCGGCGTACGGCATCGGCTGCACGACCTGGGAAGTGATGTGGAAGGTCGTGCTGCCCTATACGAAGACCGGCGTGATCGGCGGCGTGATGCTCGGCCTCGGTCGCGCGCTCGGCGAGACGATGGCCGTGACCTTCGTGATCGGCAACACGAACCTGCTCGACAGCGTGTCGCTGTTCGCGCCGGGCAACAGCATCACGTCGGCGCTCGCGAACGAGTTCGCGGAAGCGCAGCCGGGCCTGCATACGTCCGCGCTGATGGAACTGGGCCTGATCCTGTTCGTGATCACGTTCGTCGTGCTGACCATCTCCAAACTGCTGCTGCTTCGTCTCGAGAAGGGAGAGGGCAAGAAATGAGCGAGCCCATCATGAATTTCCCGGGGCCGGATGGCGCCGTGCTCGACGCGATGCGCAACCGCTTGCAGCGCAAGCGCAAGGCCGTCAACGCGATCGCGCTGACCGCGTCGCTCGCCGCGATGGCCTTCGGCCTGCTGTGGCTCGTGTGGATTCTCTACACGACGGTGCATCTCGGCGTCGGTGGCCTGTCGCTGCAGCTGTTCACGGAATCGACGCCGGCCCCGAACACGGAAGGCGGCGGTCTCGCGAACGCGATCGTCGGCAGCCTGCTGCTGTGCGGCTTCGGCACGCTGGTCGGCACGCCGATTGGTATCCTCGCGGGCGTCTATCTCGCCGAATACGGCCAGAAGAACCTGTTGGCGAGCACGATCCGCTTCATCAACGACATCCTGCTGTCCGCGCCGTCGATCGTGATCGGCTTGTTCGTGTACGCGATCGTCGTCGCGAAGTCGGGGCGCTTCTCGGGCTGGGCCGGCGTGATCGCGCTCGCGCTGCTGCAGATTCCGATCGTGATCCGCACGACCGAGAACATGCTGAAGCTCGTGCCGAACGCGCTGCGCGAAGCAGCCTTCGCGCTCGGCACGCCGAAGTGGCGCATGGTGCTGAAGATTACGCTGCGCGCGTCGGTCGGCGGGATCATCACGGGTGTGCTGCTTGCCGTCGCGCGGATCGCCGGCGAAACGGCGCCGCTGCTGTTCACCGCGCTGTCGAACCAGTTCTTCTCGTGGGACATGAGCCAGCCGATGGCGAACCTGCCCGTCACGATCTACAAGTTCGCGATGAGCCCGTTCGCGGAATGGCAGTCGCTCGCATGGGCGGGCGTGTTCCTGATTACGCTCGGGGTGCTCGGACTCAACATCCTGGCGCGCTCGATCTTCTCGAAAAAGTAACGGCGGAGCAATCCGATGAATATGGCAGAAAGCCACCTGAATCCTGTCGAGCGCACTGCAGCGCCGGCCGGCACGCAAGATGCGGCGCACGGCCGTCCGCTCGAGCCGCTGAACGCGAAGATCGAGGTCAACAACCTCAACTTCTTCTACAACAAGTTTCACGCGCTGAAGAACATCAACCTGAGCATTCCCGAAGGGAAGGTGACGGCGTTCATCGGCCCGTCGGGCTGCGGCAAGTCGACGCTGCTGCGCACGTTCAACAAGATGTTCGCGCTCTATCCGGAGCAGCGCGCCGAAGGCGAAATCCTGATGGACGGCGAGAACCTGCTGACGACGAAGCGCGACATCTCGCTGCTGCGCGCGCGGATCGGCATGGTGTTCCAGAAGCCGACGCCGTTCCCGATGTCGATCTACGACAACATCGCGTTCGGCGTGAAGATGTTCGAAAAGCTCACGCGCTCGGAAATGGACGACCGCGTCGAGTGGGCGCTGACGAAGGCCGCGCTGTGGAACGAAGTGAAGGACAAGCTGAACCAGAGCGGCTACGGTCTCTCGGGCGGCCAGCAGCAGCGTCTGTGCATTGCGCGCGGCATCGCGATCCGTCCGGAAGTGCTGCTGCTCGACGAACCGTGCTCGGCGCTCGACCCGATCTCGACGGGCCGCATCGAAGAGCTGATCGCGGAGCTGAAGAGCGACTACACGGTCGTGATCGTCACGCACAACATGCAGCAGGCCGCACGCTGCTCGGATTTCACGGCCTACATGTACCTGGGCGAGCTGATCGAATTCGGCGAGACCGAAAAGATCTTCATCAAGCCGGTGCGCAAGGAAACGGAAGACTACATCACCGGCCGCTTCGGCTGATGACGGAGAACAACAGCCATGTCGGATAAACATCTGTCGAGCCAGTTCGACGCCGATCTCAACGCGGTGTCGTCGAAAGTGCTGGAAATGGGCGGGCTCGTCGAGTCGCAGATCGTCGGCGCGATGCACGCATTGAACGAATTCGATCGCGATGCGGCCGAGAAGGTGATCGCGAACGAAGAAGTCCTGAACACGATGGAAGTCGACATCGACCAGGAGTGCGGCAACATCATTGCGCGGAGGCAGCCTGCCGCGCGTGACCTGCGCCTTTTGATGTCGATTTCGAAAACGATTACGAACCTCGAGCGCGCCGGCGACGAGGCCGAGAAGATCGCGAAGCGCGTGCGCCGCCTGGTCGACGAGCCGGCCGCGCGTGCGGTCAACATCGCCGAGATCAAGGTGTCGGGCGAGATGGCCGTGACGATCCTGCGCCGCGCGCTCGACGCATTCGCGCGCCTCGATACGGTGGCCGCCGCGCAGATCGTCAAGGACGACAAGGAAATCGACATGGAATTCCGCGCGTTCGTGCGCAAGCTCGTGTCGTACATGCAGGAAGATCCGCGCACGATCTCGGTCGGCCTCGACTACCTGTTCATCGCGAAGGCGATCGAGCGGATCGGCGACCACGCGAAGAACATCGCCGAATTCATCATCTACATCGTGAAGGGCACCGACGTGCGGCACCAGCCGCGCGACACGCTCGATCGCGAAGCCAACAGTTAATCGACTCCATAGGAAGAACAGAGGTGCCGATGCCCAGCAACATTCTCGTCGTTGAAGATGAGCCCGCGATTTCCGAACTGATCTCGGTGAATCTCCAGCACGCCGGTCACTGCCCGATTCGGGCGTACAACGCCGAACAGGCGCAGAACCTGATCAGCGACGTGCTGCCCGATCTCGTGCTGCTCGACTGGATGCTGCCGGGCAAGTCCGGTATTGCGTTCGCGCGCGACCTGCGCAACAACGAACGGACCAAGCACATCCCGATCATCATGCTCACCGCCCGCGGCGACGAGCAGGACAAGGTGCTCGGCCTCGAAATCGGCGCGGACGACTACGTGACGAAGCCGTTCTCGCCGAAGGAACTGATGGCGCGGATCAAGGCCGTGCTGCGCCGCCGCGCGCCGCAGCTGACCGAGGACGTCGTGTCGATCAACGGGCTGCGCCTCGACCCGGCCACGCATCGCGTCGCCGCGCATGCGGAAGGCAGCGAGATCAAGCTCGATCTCGGCCCGACCGAGTTCCGCCTGCTGCATTTCTTCATGACGCATCCGGAGCGCGTGCACAGCCGCACGCAACTGCTCGACCAGGTGTGGGGCGACCACGTGTTCGTCGAGGAGCGCACCGTCGACGTGCACATCAAACGATTGCGCGCGGCCTTGAAACCGGCCGGCTGCGATGCGATGATCGAAACCGTGCGCGGCAGCGGCTACCGGCTCGCCAAGCACGCGTAACGTATCCACGCATGCCGTGTGCCACGGCATGCCGTTCATTCTTTCGGGCGCTGAATCATGAACATCATCTGGGCGCGCTTTCTGGTGTCGCTCGTGCTGCTCGTGCTGATCGGCGTATTGGTCGGCGTTTTCGCCGGCCCGACCGCGGGCCTCGTGTTCGTGGTCGTGATGCTGATCGCGCAGGGCTTTTTCAGCACCTTTCATACGCAGCGTCTGTGGCGGCTGCTCGATGCGCCGGTCTATGGCGAGGTGCCGAGCGCGCCGGGCATCTGGGGCGAGATCTACTATCGTCTGCACAAGCTCGCGAAGCAGTGGCATGCGCAGGTGCGTCAGGTCGAGCAGCAGCATTCGCGCTTCATCCAGGCGATCCAGGCGTCGCCGAACGGCGTCGCGATGCTCGACGATCACGACCAGATCGAGTGGTGCAACGCGATCGCCGAGGTTCATTTCGGCCTCGACGCGAAGCGCGACCTGCGCCAGCACATCACCAACCTGGTACGCCATCCCGAGTTCGTCCGCTATCTGAACGCGCAACATTACGACGAGACGCTCGTGATGCGCGGCATGGGCGATTCGCGGCAGAACGTGCTGGAAGTGCAGGTGTTTCCGTACGGCGAGAACCGCAAGCTGCTGCTCACGCAGGACATCACCGAGCTCGAGCGGACCGATGCGATGCGGCGCGACTTCGTCGCGAACGTGTCGCACGAGTTGAAGACGCCGCTCACCGTGCTGTCGGGTTTCCTCGAGACGATGCGTGAGCTGCCGCTGAACGAGGAAGACCGCGCGCGCTATCTCGACATGATGGAGCAGCAGGCCTCGCGGATGCGGCACATCGTCACCGACCTGCTGGTGCTCGCGAAGCTGGAAGGCGAAAGCAAGCCGCCGCTCGATCGCGCGATCGACATGCGTGCCGTGTTCGACCATCTGAAGGAGGACGCGCAGACGCTGTCGAACGGGCATCACGACATCGCGTTCGCGATCGACGAGACGCTCGGCGTCACCGGCGCGCAGACGGAGCTGTTCAGCGCGTTCGCGAATCTCGTCACGAATGCGATCCGCTATACGCCGGAAGGCGGCAAGATCGTCGTGACGTGGCGGCGCGAAGGTGCACAGGGTGTGTTTTCCGTCACAGACAGCGGCTTCGGTATTCCGGCCGCCGACCTGCCGCGGCTCACCGAGCGCTTCTACCGCGTCGACCGCAGCCGTTCGCGCGACACCGGCGGCACGGGGCTCGGCCTTGCGATCGTCAAGCACGTGCTGCAGCGGCACGACGCGCACCTGTACGTGCAGAGCGAGGAAGGGCGCGGCAGCACGTTCACCGCACGCTTCCCGGGCGCGCGCATCATCGCGATCCGGCCGGCCGCTTACGAGGCATGATCGCGTAACGGCATCCGTCGCTCTTTGGCGAGCGGCGGCATGCCGGGTTCGCAACAAAAAACGCAGCCCGCGGGCTGCGTTTTTTATTTGGAGCGACGCGGTGCGCGACGCGCGCCGCGCTACCGATTCAAGAGCAGAACTTCGCGAGCAACCCGAGTTGCGCGTTGCGGATCGTCTTGCCGGCGCGACGGCGGCGGTAGTGGCCGTCGCTTTGCATCTGCCACGCCGACTGGTTGTCGCCGAGGCACACCGACAGGCCTTCGGCGATCACGCGCCGCTTGAGCTTGCGATCGCGGATCGGGAACGCGACTTCGACGCGGCGGAACAGGTTGCGGTCCATCCAGTCGGCGCTCGACAGATAGACGTCCTCGGCACCGTTTGCGTGGAAATAGTAGATCCGGTGGTGCTCGAGGAAGCGGCCGACGATCGAGCGCACGGTGATGTTTTCCGACAGCCCCGGCACGCCCGGCTTCAGCGCGCAGACACCGCGCACGATCAGGTCGACCTTGACGCCGGCCTGCGACGCTTCGTACAGCGCGGCGATCACCGTCGGCTCCAGCAGCGCGTTCATCTTCGCGACGACGCGCGCGCGCTTGCCGGCGCGTGCATTGTCGATCTCCGCGCGGATCGAATCGATGATGCGCGGATGCAGCGTGAACGGCGACTGCCACAGCTCGTGCAGCGTGAGTTCGCCGCCGATGCCGGTCAACTGCTGGAACACGTGATGGACGTCCTCGCAGATCTTCTGGTCGGCCGTCATCAGGCCGAAGTCGGTGTAGAGGCGTGCCGTGCGCGGGTGGTAGTTGCCGGTGCCGAGGTGCACGTAGCGGCGCAGCGACGCCTTGCCGGCCTGCACGACGCGCCGCACGATCAGCATCATCTTCGCGTGGCACTTGTGGCCGACCACGCCGTACACGACATGCGCGCCGACGGCTTCGAGCTGCGACGCCCAGTTGATGTTGGTTTCCTCGTCGAAGCGCGCGAGCAGCTCGACGACGACGGTCACTTCCTTGCCGTTGCGCGCGGCTTCCATCAGCGCGTCCATCAGCGGCGAATCGGTGCCGGTGCGGTAGATCGTCTGCTTGATCGCGACGACGCTTGGATCCTTCGCGGCCTGCTGCAGCAGTTCGAGCACCGGCTGGAAGCTCTCGTACGGGTGGTGCAGCAGGATGTCGCCGTTGTCGATCGCGTCGAACATCGTCGGCGCGTTCGTGATCGCGGACGGGGTCGACGCGGTGAACGGCGTGAATTTCAGGTCGGGTCGATCGACGAGATCGGGAATCTGCATCAGCCGCACGAGGTTCACCGATCCGGCCACGCGATAGCAGTCCTTCTCGCCGAGTTCGCTTTCCTCGAGCAGGCGGCGCACGATGTGCGGCGGCGTGTCGGCCGACACCTCGAGGCGCACTGCATTGCCGAGGTGGCGCGCGGGCAGTTCGCCCTGCAGTGCGACGCGCAGGTTCGTGATTTCGTCCTCGTCGACGAACAGCTCGCTGTTGCGCGTGATGCGGAACTGGTTGCAGCTCTTCACGCTCAGCTGCGGGAAGAGTTCGCCGACGAAGCGCTGCATGAATGAGCTCAACAGCACGAAGCCGTGCTCGAAGCCCGACAGCGCGTGCGGCATGCGCACGACACGCGGCAGCGCGCGCGGCGCCTGCACGATGCCCATCACGGCCTGGCGGCCGAATGCGTCACGGCCTTCGAGCTCGACGACGAAGTTCAGGCTCTTGTTCAGCACGCGCGGGAACGGGTGGGCGGGATCGAGGCCGATCGGCGTGAGCACCGGCAGCAGCTCGTCGAGGAAGTAGTGCCGCGCCCATTCGAGTTGCTCGTCGTTCCACGTGTCGCTCGCGTGGAAGTAGATGCCTTCCTGTTCGAGCGCGGGCAGCACGGTTTCGTGCAGCATCGTGTACTGTCGATGGACGAGCCGCTGCGCGCGTTCGACGACGAGGTCGTAAGCATGTTGTAACGACATGCCGTCGGGCGTCAGTGCGCCGGGGTTGTCGCGGATCTGCTCCTGCAGCCCGGCCATCCGGACTTCGAAGAATTCGTCGAGGTTGCTGCTGGTGATGCAGATGAAGCGGAGACGCTCGAGCAACGGGACTTGCGGATCGGCTGCCTGGGCCAGCACGCGCTCGTTGAAACCGAGGATGCCGAGTTCACGATTGAGAAGCGGATAACGGACGGACATCGGCAGAGTAGGGGGTGATTCGGGCGATGATTCGAAAGGACGCTCGGAAACTCTCACGGTACGATGACGTGCTGATGACAGTAGTGTATTTATATCGGGAAATTCTACGCTGTAACCGTTTCGTCTCATAAATGTTTCGGCTATATGCAAACGAGCAGTATGCATGCCCGTGAAGCGTGGCAACGGCAAGCGTTCCACGCTTAAAATGTCGCCTTTGATTGATCACCCACGGCTGTCGCACCGGCCGCCGCGGGCGAACGCGCACGGAGCCCCCTTCTGATGGTTACAACCCCCCACTTGCTGGCTGCCGTGGATCTCGGCTCGAACAGCTTCCGGCTGATCGTCGGTCGCGTCGAGGAAACGCCGGCGGGCAGCCAGATCTATCCCGTCGACGCGCTGCGCGAGCCCGTCCGGCTGGCCGCGGGCCTGTCGAGCGACAAGATGCTCGATCGCGCGTCGCAGGAGCGTGGCTGGGAAGCGCTCAAGCGGTTCGGCGAGCGCCTGCGCGATTTCCATCCCGATCACGTGCGCGCGGTGGCGACGAACACGCTGCGTGTCGCGAAGAACGCGGGCGAATTTCTCGGCGAGGCCGAAGCGGCACTGGGTTTCCCGATCGAAGTGATTGCGGGCCGCGAAGAAGCGCGGCTGATCTATGCGGGCGCCGCGCATTCGGTGCCCGCGAGCGCGGGCAAGCGGCTCGTCGTCGACATCGGCGGCGGCTCCACCGAATTCATCATCGGCTCGCACTACACGCCGATCGTGATGGAGAGCCTCTATATCGGCTGCGTGAGCCACAGCCGCACCTTCTTCCCGGCCGGCAACGTCGACGAATACACGATGCGGCAGGCCGAGCTCGCGGCCAAGCGCGAGATCCAGATCATTTCAAGCGAGTACAAGAAGGCCGGCTGGGACCAGGCGATCGGCTCGTCGGGCACCGCGCGTGCGCTCGCGGAACTCGTCGAGGCCAACGGCTTCAACGATCCCGGCATCACGCACGGCATTTCGCGCGGCGGTCTCGAGCGCCTGAAGCGCGCGCTGATCAAGTCGGAGAACGTCAACCGGCTGAAGCTGATCGCGCTGAAGCCCGATCGCGTGCCGGTGCTCGCGGGCGGCCTCGCGATCATGCTCGCGGTGTTCGAGGAACTCGGCGTCGACTACGTCGATACGACCGACGGCGCGCTGCGTCTCGGCGTGCTGTACGACCTGCTCGGCCGGACGCAGCACGAGGACATGCGTGCGGTGACCGTCGAGGGCTTCACGCGCCGCTACGGTGTCGATCGTGCGCAGGCCGAGCGGATCGGCGCGCTGGCGGGGCGTTTCTACGACGAACTCGAGGAAGCCGACGAAGAGGCGCGCGAGGAAGGGCGGATGTTCCTCGGCTGGGCGGCCGCGTTGCACGAGATCGGTTTGTCGATCTCGCACAGCGCGTATCACAAGCACTCGGCTTATATTGCGAGCAACGCGGACATGCCGGGTTTTTCGCGCACCGACCAGGCGCGCCTCGCCGCGCTCGTGCTCGGTCACGCCGGCAAGCTCGGCAAGCTGTCGCAGGCGCGCGAGGTCGAGTGGCCGCTGCTGTTCTGCCTGCGACTCGCGGCGCTGCTGTGCCGGCGCCGGACCGATGCCGGGCTGCCGGACATTTCCGTTTCGCAGATGAAGAAAGGCGGGTATGAAGTGCGCCTGCCGAGCGCGTGGGTCGAGCAGAACCCGCTGACCGACTACAGCCTCAG
Source organism: Burkholderia sp. Ap-955 (assembly GCF_011753045.1). Lineage (NCBI taxonomy): Bacteria > Pseudomonadati > Pseudomonadota > Betaproteobacteria > Burkholderiales > Burkholderiaceae > Burkholderia > Burkholderia sp. Ap-955. The sequence continues at coordinate 29,399 of NZ_VWWH01000034.1, read as the reverse complement.
CCAGGAGGCGGCCGAGTGGGAGAAGGTCGGTATCCCGTATCGCGTGGTGTATACCGGCGCGTAACAGGCCGAAGCGAGGTCGATAGCGGGGCTGGGAGGGGCCGGGCAGCAGGCAGGCTTGGCGCCCCTCGGGCTTGCCGCATGAGCGTCCTGGCGGCCGATCAGTCCGACGAGCAGACGATCGCAGTCAGGAACGGAAACGCCTGCTTGACGGTCGCATCGCTGCCGGCCTTGCGCACGGCTTCTTCCACCGCGCTTTTCGTGCCCCGCACCACGACGCCATAGGCCCAGTCGCCGATCGGCGTGCCGTCGCCCGGGCGGAAGATCGGGTCGTTCGCCTGGTATCCGAGTACGACATAGACGCCGAAGCCGTACGCCGTCAGCGTGTGGCTCGTGCGGAATGCGTTGACCGAGTTCGATTCGACATGCATCGGCTCCGACTGGATGTCACCGGCGGCGAGCAGCGGCGCGACGAATTTGTGGCCGGTCGAGTGGCAGTCGAGTGCGTCGTCGAGCGCCTTGGCCGACGCGGTGCCGGCAGTCGCGAGCGCGAGCAGCGATGCGCAGAGGGCGGTCTTGAGAATGTTGTTTTTCATGCGCGGATGCAGGTTGTCCACGCGCATTATCGCGTGTTCCTGCAAGTGCCGTATGCGGGCTGCGGATGGCTCGTTGGCCCGTATGCCGTCGGTGATTCGACGGGCCGGCCACGCGGGCGCTCGATCCTTTCCAGTCAGCCTTTCCTGCATTTGAAGCGAAAGGCCGTAAGCCACTTGCTTTGTGCCGACCTTCGAAATAGGGCCGCCGAGGGCTGGGTGGATCGTTGTAGCGTCGATGCCCCAATTGATCCCTACAATGAATCGAGGCGCTGCGAACCGGGAATCCCGGTTGACGCTTAACGGGCCCAGAAACGGAAAAGGGGCTACGGTATAAACCGTAACCCCTTGATTCCTTGGTCGGAGCGATAGGATTCGAACCTACGACCCTCTGATCCCAAATCAGATGCGCTACCAGGCTGCGCTACGCTCCGACGAGCCAAAGATTGTATCGTTGAATATCTGATCCGGTCAATCCCTATATGCGGGTAAATGCCGCGGCGGCAAAGGTCCGCAATTTGCGACAATTCGCCCGGTCATCGGCGGGGCCCGGACGCATGGGCGCGGGGCCGCTCGCCGAAGCAAGGAGAACATCATGATGAACCTGATCCTGTGGCGCCACGCTGAAGCCGAAGACTACGCGGCGAGCGATCTCGCACGCCAGTTGACCGTCCGGGGCCGCAAGGACGCGCAGGCGATGGCCAAATGGCTGCGTGGCCGGCTCGAGACGAACGCCGTGATCCTCGCGAGCCCGGCGGCCCGGACCGTGCAGACGGTCGAGGCGCTGACCGACCAGTACCGGACGATCGACGCGCTCGCGCCGGGCGGCAGCGTCGACGACGTGCTGGCGGCGGCCGGCTGGCCGGAAGGCATTGCGCCGACGGTCGTGATCGTCGGGCACCAGCCGACGCTCGGCAGCGTCGCCGCGCAGCTGATCGCCGGCGGCGACGACAGCTGGAGCGTCAAGAAGGGCGGAATCGTGTGGCTGGCGAGCCGCACGCGTGACGGCAGCCGGCAGGCCGTACTGCGCGCGGTAATGACGCCCGACCTGCTGTGAGGCCCGTCTGAAGGGCTTTGAAGGGATTCGTCGTACGGTTTCGCAAGCTTTCTGCTAAAGTCAATTCGGCGACACGTCATTGAAAGGACACGGTCGTGCCACATAACGGTCACGGCCGATTACTACATTGGCGGGCATGTCGTCCTATTCCTTACGACCAGGAAAGCCTAATGCGAGAACTGCCGACGCCTACGCTCCCTTTTGCCTCGCTGCCCCTCGACACGTCGCGGCGTCATCTGCCGCGCGCTGCTGAAACCGTCACATCGGAGTATCGCCTGCGCGCCGCGTGGGCGCGTACGGAAGACGAATTGCGCGAAGCCCAGCGCCTGCGTTACAGCGTGTTCGCCGAAGAGATGGGCGCGCAGGTCAGCGGCCCCTCCGGTCTCGACGTCGATCCGTTCGATGCGTACTGCGACCACCTGCTGGTCCGCGATCTCGACACCCTGAAGGTCGTCGGCACGTATCGCGTGCTGCCGCCGCACCAGGCGGCGCGTGTCGGCCGCCTGTACGCCGAAGGCGAATTCGACCTGTCGCGCCTCACGCACCTGCGCGGCAAGATGGTCGAGGTGGGCCGCTCGTGCGTGCACAGCGACTACCGCAGCGGCGCCGTCATCATGGCGCTGTGGGGCGGCCTTGGCGCGTACATGATGCAGAACGGTTACGAGACGATGCTCGGCTGCGCGAGCGTGTCGATGGCCGACGGCGGCCACTACGCGGCGAACCTGTACCAGTCGCTGTCGGCAGGCTCGCTGACGGCGCCGGAATATCGCGCGTTCCCGCATACGGCCCTGCCGGTCGACGAACTGCAGACGGGCACCGTCGTGGCGCCGCCGCCGCTGATCAAGGGCTACCTGCGTCTCGGCGCGAAGATCTGCGGTGCGCCGGCCTGGGATCCCGACTTCAACTGCGCGGATTTCCTGACACTGTTCCGCCTGTCCGACATCAACGCGCGCTACGCCCGCCACTTCCTGGGCTGAGCCGTCGGAAGCGCGTCGCGCCCGCCCGGGCGCGCGCAAGCGAACGCCGCCGCGTGGCACGAGCCGCGCGACGGCGTTCGTCCATCTGATCGGTGTGTGTGAGTCGGACCCTGTTAATTTCGGCGATACGCGATCACCGGCGTGCCGCGGGACGGCACGTTCGAGAACGGCCCGGGGAAGGGCCGGACGGCAGCGGCGCGCTTAGTGCTTGCGCCGCCAGTCGAGCAGGTGGTGTTCGGCCATCCAGTGGTGGATCATCCCTTCGCCTCCATGGTTGCGCTTGTATTCGCGCGACTCGAAGAACGACAGGGCGACGAGTACCATCAGACCGACGAACAGCCCGACCAGGCCGGCAATTTCTTCAGACGACATGGCAGCCTCCTTTCCGCGGCACAGCGCCATGCGTACATAGTAGGACATGCGCGGCGCGACTCCGAAGCAGGATTTCCGCTAGACTCGGCGCGGTCCCGGCGTGCGATGGGCGCGCCGATTTCCGGAGCCATACCCGATGACCCGTTTCATGCTGGCCGTGCTGGCCGCATCTTTTCTTGCCGGCTGTACCAGCGATCCGCATCAGGCCCGTCGCGGCCATCCGCCGGAAGATCCGGCCGATTATCACGGCGTGCCGACCGACATGACGCCGCCTTCGATGCTCGACGCGCCGCCGCCGAAACCCACGCAATAACGGCCGGTTCGGTCCGCCGTCAGGCGCGGGCCGCGGGCGCGTCGGCGCCGATGTGCCGCAGCAGCGCCGGCAGGTAGCGCGCCAGCGTCGCGCCGCGTGCGGCCATGAACAGCAGCAGCGCGAACCAGAGGCCGTGATTGCCGAACGTGCCGACGGCGGCGAGCGTGGCCACGACGAAGATCGAGAACGACGCGACCATCGCACGCATCAGCGATTGCGTCTGCGTCGCGCCGATGAACACGCCGTCGAGCAGGAAGCCCCAGACCGACACGATCGGCGAAAGCGCGGCCCACGGCAGGTAGCGCTGCGCCGTTTCGCGGATCTCGGCCTGGTCGGTCAGGCGCGCGACGATCCAGCCGCCGGCGGCCCAGTACACGAGCGCGAACAGCAGCGCGCCGAGCGCCGACCAGAACAGCGTGACGCGTACGGCCTGCCGGAACGCGCTGCGGTCGCGCGCGCCGGCTGCTGCGCCGACGAGTGCCTCGGCCGCATGGGCGAAGCCGTCGAGGCCGTACGCCATGAACGTCTGGAAATTCAGCAGCAGTGCGTTTGCCGCGAGTGTCGCATCGCCCTGTTTTGCACCGAGGTGCGCGAACCAGCCGAATGCGCCGAGCAGGCACAGCGTGCGCAGGAAGATGTCGCGATTGAGGACGATCAGCCGCTTGAGCGCGACGCGGTCGGCGAGGGCACGTACCGCGATCGGCGCAAGGCCGCGCGGCCGTAGCCGCCACAGCATCCATGCGCCGAGCGCGAAACCGCAGGTGTCCGCGGTGGCCGTCGCGGCGCCGATGCCGGCGATGCCCCAGCCGAAGCCATACACATAGAGCAGCACGGCACCGATGTTCACGGCATTGATGAACACCTGCGCGACGAGCGCGAGCCGCACGCGCTGCATGCCGAGCAGGTAGCCGAGCACGACGTAGTTCGCGAGCGCGAACGGTGCGCTCCAGATTCGCGCATGGCTGTAGGCAAGCGCCGTGGTGCGGACGGCATCGCTGCCGCCGAGCGCGGACAGCGCAAAGGACAGCAGCGGCACCTGCAGCGCCAGTACGGCGGCGCCGAGTGCGAACGCGACGATCAACGCGCGCAGCAGGTTCAGGCGGATCCCGGCGGCGTCGCCGGCGCCATGCGCCTGCGCGACGAGGCCCGTCGTCCCCATCCGCAGGAAACCGAATCCCCAGAACACGAAATTGAAGAACAGCCCGCCGAGCGCGACGCCGCCCAGGTACTGCGTGCCGTCGAGGTGGCCCGCGACGGCCGTGTCGACGGCACCGAGGATCGGCTGGGTCAGGTTCGCGAGGACGATCGGGAACGCGAGCGCGAGGACGCGCCGGTGCGTGACGGTGGCCATGCCGGCCCCGTGCGGTAACGCGGCTTCGGACATGGCGGACGCGTCAGGCGCGTTCCTGCACGCAGACCCAAGGCGAGACGACGACCGCCCACAGCTCCGGGTTGCGCGCCGCGTAATCGGCAGCGGTTTCGGCCGGCATGCGCGCGACGAGGCCTGCCGACAGCCAGCGCGTGACCTGCTCGGCATCGTCGTCGGCAACGGCTTCCGCGACGCTGACGAGATCGAGGTCGCGTGCCACGGACAGCAGCTTGCCTTGCGCGAAGAAGCGTTCGAGATCGCACCAGTCGATCTTGGCGGTTTCGCCGAGGAGTTTGGCGTAGAGCGGGCTGTGCGACGCGCCCGCGTCGGAGTGGTGATCAGAGGACATCGTTTTCTTGGAAAGACTGCGTAGTGGCGCCACTATAAACCATCCGGCCGGGCCGGCGGCACGGGTGGCGGCCGGCCTACGCGCCGCGCAGCGCGCGGCGCACGATCTTGCCGGTCGCGGTCATCGGCAGGCTGTCGACGAACGCGATCGCGCGCGGATACTCGTGCGCGGCGAGGCGCGTGCGCACATGTGCCTGCAGCGCCTGCACGAGCGCATCGTCGCCGGTGTGGCCCGGATTCAGCACCACGAACGCCTTGACGATCTCGGTGCGGGTCGCGTCGGGCACGCCGACGACGGCGGCCATCCGCACCGCCGGATGCGTGAGCAGGCAGTCCTCGATCGGGCCCGGGCCGATCCGGTAGCCGGCGCTCGTGATCACGTCGTCGTCGCGGCCGACGAAGCGCACGAAGCCGGCGGCGTCGATCGTGCCCGTGTCGCCGGTGAGCAGGTAGTCGCCGGCGAACTTGTCGCGCGTCGCGTCGGCGTTGCGCCAGTATTCGAGGAACATCACCGGGTCGGGACGGCGCACCGCGATGCGCCCTTCGACGCCGGGCGGCAGGGGCGTGCCGTCCGCGTCGACGATCGCGACCGCATGGCCGGGCACCGCCTTGCCGATCGCGCCAGGCTGCGCATCGAACAGCGCCGCGCACGACGACAGCACCATGTTGCACTCGGTCTGCCCGTAGAACTCGTTGATCGTCACGCCGAGCGCCTCGCGCCCCCAGGCCGTCAGCTCGGTGCCGAGCGACTCGCCGCCGCTCGCGACGGATTTCAGCGACAGCGCGTAGCGCTCGCGCGGTGCCGGGACGGTACGCATCAGCTTCAGCGCGGTGGGCGGCAGGAACGCATGGGTGACGCCGTGCCGCGCCATCAGCGCAAACGCCGCGTCGCCGTCGAATTTCTCGAAGCGGCGGGCGAGCACCGGCACGCCGTGATGCCATGACGGCAGCAGCACGTCGAGCAGGCCGCCGATCCATGCCCAGTCGGCGGGCGTCCAGAACAGGCGCGCGTCGCGCGGGAAGCACTGCTGCGACATCTCGACGCCCGGCAGGTGGCCCAGCAGCACGCGATGCGCGTGCAGCGCGCCTTTCGGTTTGCCCGTCGTGCCGGACGTATAGATGATGACGGCCGGATCGTCGGCGGCCGTATCGGCCGGCACGAAGTCGGGTGTTTCGGCGGCGAGCGCCGCGTCGTAGCGCAGCACGCCCGGCTGATCGGGCGCATCGTCGCCGATGCAGTAGACGGTATGCAGTGCCGGCAGCCGGGCGCGCAGCGGCGCGATTTTCGCGTAGCCGGCCGCGTCGGTGACGAGCGCAGCCGCCTCGCTGTTCGCGAGCCGGTATTCGAGCGCATCGACGCCGAACAACGTGAAGAGCGGCACCGCGATCGCGCCGAGCTTGTACGCGGCGAGGTGCGCGATAGCCGTTTCGGGGCCCTGCGCGAGAAAGATGCCGATCCGGTCGCCGCGCCGAAGGCCGGCGCGCACGAAGCTGTTCGCGAGCCGGTTAGAAGCATTCCTCAGGTCGTCGAACGTGATCCGGAAAACGTCGCCTTGCGCCGTTTCGTGGATCAGCGCGAGACGTCCGCTGCCGTCGGCCCATTTGTCGCAGACGTCCACGCCGATGTTGTAGCGCGCCGGGACGTCCCACGCGAAGCGGGAGAGCAGGTCGTCGTAGCGGTCGGCGGCGGGCAGCATCGAGGTGTCTCCTGGGGGCGAACGTGGCGTCGCGCGAGCGGCTTACATCAGGATTTCACGCAGACGAATCCACAATGGCGTCTGAGGGTAGGGAATCTTCGTACTCGTCCAACAGCCACGGCTCAGTGCACGATTCCACAATGACGCATAAGATCACGAAAAAATCAGTGTGTGACCATGGATTTGCTTCTGATAGCTGCGGGGTTCAGCCTGATAGGAATCGGCGTACTGGTGGCGTTTGCCCGTCACGTCGATCCGTTGTCCGGCCGGTTCACCGGACGTCTGCGCAAGCGCTGACATCACCTTTCCCGGTTTTCACCGTGACGACACGCGATGCGTGCCGGCATCACGTGTCGTCCATCGGGTGCTCAGCGCGCCGGCAGGTAGCGTGACGGGTCGATCGATCGGCCGCCGTAGCGCAACTCGAAATGCAGCGCGACCCGATCGCTGTCGCTGTTGCCCATCTCGGCGATTGATTGCCCTTGCGTGACCGACTGGCCTTCCTTCACCAGCAGCGCGCGGTTGTGCGCGTAGGCGGTCAGGTAGTCGGCGTTGTGCTTGAGGATGATCAGGTTGCCGTAGCCGCGCAGCCCGTTACCCGCATAGACCACCACACCCGGCGCAGCCGCGACCACCGGCGTGCCCGGCGAGTTCGCGATGTCGATGCCCTTCGATTTCGAGCCGTCGAACGTGCGGACCACATTGCCGGCGGCCGGCCAGATCAGCGCGATACTCGTGGCCGGCTTGACGGCCGATTCGACCGGAGCGGAAGGCGCGGGGCGGGCCCGGCCGGCACTGCCGGTGCCGGTGGTCGACGGCGTCGATGCGGTGGTCGTGCCGGGCGGCGGCGCGACGCGCAGCACCTGACCGACTTCGATCGCATCGGGGTTCGTCATCTGGTTCCAGCGCACGATGTTCGATACCGACGTGCGGTTGTCGCGCGCGATCTTGTAGAGCGTATCGCCGCGCTCGACGCGATAGAACCCGGGGCCGACAGGCGCGGAGCCGCACGCGACGAGCAGGGCGGCGCAGGCGGCTGCGAAGAGTCGCTTCGTTGTTGTTCCGAACATTGAACCTCGCAAAACCCTGCCGCGCGTGACGCGGCAGGCAACACAAAACATCCGATTTTAACGGGTTCGACCCGCGCACCGCAGTTTGGCCGTTATCCGGGCTGCGGCGCGCCGGTTCGGCGCGTTGCCTGACGGCGTTTCAGCCTACGTATCAGCCGGCGAGCGGGAGGACGCGAATCCGCAGGGTGGCCGTTTCGGTCGCGCCCGGCGCGAGCATGCGCAGCCCGAGGCCGTTGTGGATCGCATCCGGCAGGCCGAGCCACGGCTCGACGCAATAGAAGTCCGAATCCGGCTTCTCGGTCCAGGTCGTCACCGCATACCAAGGGATCGAACCCGGCACGTCGAGCGCGATCTCGATCGTGCGGCGGCGGCCCGGCATCACGATGCGCACCGGTGTGGCCGGCACGCTGTCGAGGCAGTGGAAGCGGTCGAGGATGTCCGGGTTGTCGAGGTGATAACGGGCTTCGCCCGGTTCGGGCGTGCTGATCGAACCGTCGGCCTGCTGCGCGCAACGATGCGTGGGCGGCAGCTCGAGCGTGGTTTCGGCGCGTTCGCCGTGCGGCAGCGCGAAATAGAAATGGTGGCCGGCGTAGTAGGGCAGCGGCGTGTCGCCGCGATTGGTCGTCGTCAGCGCGACTTCGAGCGTGTGCGAGTCGGCCAGCCGGTAGGTCGTTTCGAACCGGAAGTCGAACGGGTAACTTGCACGCAGCGCGTCGGTCGCGTCGAGCGTCATCGACAGCGCGGCGCCATCGGCCGACGGTTGCGCGGCAAACGGCAGGTCGCGCGCGAACCCGTGCATCGGCAGGTCGCGCACCACGCCGGCGGCGTCGCGCCAGCGGCCGAGTTCGCCGTCGACGCGGTGTCGGCCGAGGAACGGGAACAGCAGCGGGTTGCCGCCGCGCACGCGTGCGAGGTTGCTCCAGTCGGCCGTGTCTGGCCAGAAGATCACCGGTTCGCGGTCGACCTCCCATGACAGCAGGCGGCCGCCGAATTGCGGAGCGACCCGGACGAGCGACGGGCCGGCGTGAAGTTCGTGAATGTCGTGTTGCTGGAAGGTCGGCATGGCGAATCGGGTTGGGCGGGTGGACGGGAATGGCGCGCTCCATTATCGGGCCGTGGCGGCTCGGGGAAAACCCTTCTCGGGAAATCGCGAGTTTTTAAGACCGTCAACGGTCGGGATAATGCGTCTAAACCGGTGATGTTGCCGGGTCATGACACTTCGTGGAGGGGGCCATGGATCTGGCAATGGCAATGGGTATCGCACTGTTCGGCATGTTCACCGGCAGCACGGTATTATTTTTCTATCAGCTCGGCCGCTGACGGCAATTCCTGCCGAAGTCGAAAGGCCCGCCATGCAAATGGCGGGCTTTTTGCTTTCTGGCTGCTTACAAGTTGCAAGCGTTTGTGTGCATTGCCGCAATATCCAGCCAAATGCCTTGGCGCAGTAATCCGGGCTCGGCATAATCGGGGCGCGTTTTTCGGACGCGCATCGCGTCGTCCGCTTCTCTTTCCGCTCAAACTTCACTAAAAGGACCGACGCGTGAGTCTCTGGTTTCTGGTATTCCTGAGCGTCCTGCAGGGCGTCACCGAACTCTTCCCCGTCAGCAGCCTTGGCCATACGCTGCTCGTGCCGGCGCTGTTCGGCATGCACATCGACAAGCACGCACCGCAACTGCTGCCGTTCCTCGTCGCGCTGCACCTCGGCACCGCGCTGGCGCTGCTGTGGTATTTCCGCGCGCGCTGGATCGCGCTGATCAGCGGCTTCTTCGCGCAACTCGGCGGCCGCAAGAACGACGACGGGCACCTGATGTGGGCGCTCATCATCGGTACGATCCCGACCGGCATCGTCGGGCTGCTCCTCGAGAAGCGGATCGAGCGCGTGTTCCACGACCTGCGGATCGTCGCGGTCGCGCTGATCGTGAACGGCGTGCTGCTGTGGCTCGGCGATCGCATCCAGCGCAGCCGCGCGCATCAGGCACCGGAGAAGATGACGTTCAAGCAGGCGTTCTTCGTGGGTCTCGCGCAGATCGGCGCGCTGATTCCGGGCTTCTCGCGCAGCGGGCTGACGATGATCGCCGGCAATGCCGCGGGGCTGACGGCGGAGAAGGCCGCGGAATTCTCCTTCCTGCTCGGTACGCCGATCATCTTCGCGGCGGGTGTGCTCGAACTGCCGAAGCTGTTCCATGCGCGCGACCAGCTCGCCGATGCGCTGCTCGGCGGCGTGCTGACGGCGATTGCCGCGTACCTGAGCGTGCGGTTCCTGATGCGCTATTTCGAAGGGCGTGGCCGGCTGGCTTCGTTCGGCGTGTATTGCGTGATCGCCGGCGTGTTCTGCCTCGGCTGGTTCATGCTGCATCCGCAGCCGGTTTGATGCTGCGAAGGTCGATCTCGCGTGATGTGGCGCGATGATCGGGTATAATTTCGGGCTCGGCTTCATGCCGGGCCCGTTTTGTTTCGGGGCGTCGAGTTGGGTGGTTTTGTCGTTGCTCGATGCCTCGTGTCAAATGCAGCCCGCGCCAGCCGTGTCTTTTCTCCTCGACCGCCCTTAGCTCAGTTGGATAGAGCAACGGCCTTCTAAGCCGTAGGTCACACGTTCGAATCGTGTAGGGCGGGCCAATAGAATCAATGGGTTACAGGTGTTTTTCATGTGCCCCATTTTTATTTGACTTCGCCTCGTCTACACTAAGTCTACACAACCAGCACTCCCCGCTTCGGGCTGGCCAATTGGCGCCATTTGTGCGATTCGTGTTGGCCCAGTATCCGCTCCGCGATTGATGTTCGAGCGATCCTGCTATGTATCTCGTGACGATCTTTTAACTGCGTTGGTCCTCCCAAGCGGGTACGGCCCCGTCGTCTAATTCCGAATGAGACTCCGGGTTACGTATCCAGCATTGTGAATGTACGGCTCGCGGCTGACATTGCAGGCGAACACGTCGGCATTGATGTATGTGGGGCGGCGTCATCAATTCTTGGCAGACAAGGATCGCGACGCTGCGAGACGCGTGATCAATGCGATCTGCATCGGCGTAAAAGTCCTCACCCTGCAGCCTCAGATCGGTCGCCCCGTCGACGACATGGTTCCGGTGTTGTGTGAGTGGTTGATTGATTTCGCTAGCAGCAGCTACGTCATCATGTAGCGGTGCGACGGCGAAACAGCAGCGATACCCGCGGTACGGTATTGGAAAGAGGCCGGATATTGATTGGCGCGCTTTGATGACGGATTACTGGTAGTCCCATGATCGATAATGCGAGCGCACATTTCCGCCACATCCGCCAGTCAGCACGTTCGTTTCGAAACTGCTCGAGCGGCATAGCTTCGTTCACGACGCTGGTATGTTTTGAAGCGCATGGCGCCCAAAACCGGCGGTAGCCTATCCTGCCATCCTTCGATTTTTACATTGTTTCCGATGTCGAGTGTGACTCCCGTGCGTGCCATGTATAAGTTACGTGCAACAGAGATTCGCTCCGGTGCAATTGCGGTGCGTCGCGATTTTAAAGAAGCAGCGTAAAGAAGCAAGCGGCATGTGCACGGCCGAGTATTCCGATTGCATCAGGTGTGGGAACGTGGAGAGAACCTGTCAGCGTGCGATAAGTGAAGTGTGCATTCGACGCGTCACCGCCTGTAGAGCAGGCGCGACTCTTGTTCCGTTCGTTGTTGCATGGCCGTGAACGCCTGCGCAAATCTGATGAACGTGAATGGAGGCAGCGTAACAATCACAGGCAAGACGGATGAGTATCGCGTTCGCGCGCCGGTGACATCGAATACATTCTGGTCGTCCTCCAATGCGAATCGACGAGCACATGATGCTCGATGCAGTTTGCGCTCGTGTGCGCAAGTGGCGGGAACGTGAAATTTCATGTGCATCGAAGGGACATCAAATAACAGCAGAAAAATATTTCTTGTTCCGCCATATTCCTATGCATTCCAATATATTCCGTCCTCTCCGAAAACTGCATAAAACGGGTGTTAACGTCGCATAAGTGCCTGCGCAAGATACAGTGAAGGTTGTGTGCCGGAGCGAGCCATCTCGGTTGTCAGGAGTTTCACGCGCGGACAGTGGGAAGCGTTCGGACGCAGACTGGATGCGCTGACGGAAAAGCCGAAAGGCGATCAACCGATCAAGGTGAGGGATGGCGTCAAATCGATCCGTACATAAATCAGCGCGGCGCGGGAGAAGGGATGCACGCCGCATGAACTGATAGAAGAGGGAGCGCAGGAAGGCATCGGCGTGAGTCTCATTCCCTGAGATATGCGATGCGCCGCGCGGACGAAAAGGGGCGAATTCGACGGGCTGACAGGGACACGGCACGAGACCACACAGCAGCGCCGGCACGGGGTGGGAAGTCCATGCAAGTCGATTCGGCACGCGGTAAGCCGCCATGCGCTGAATCGCAACAGAAGCACGATAGGGGAATAACCAGAGCGGGCCAACAGGTTCAGGGCTTTCTCGGATTTCCGGTCAGCCCGGATACCGAAAACTTGTTGAGGTATGACATGGCAACAGAAAATCCCCCCATCTATATGACCGGCGGAAGCAAAGACGGTGTTGGCAGGTGCTTCGTGACGTTGGCGCCGGTCGGTTACCTTCGACGGACAGATGTCAATGTCGTGCTGGTCGAGACGGACACGTCCGATGCCGATGTCATGAAGGCCGTCCACGATGAAATCGAATGTGGGTCATGTGATCTGGACGACGTAAGCAGCTGGATCGACTTCGTCAATTATTGTGATTTTCACCGGGATGCGGTCGTCATCGTCAGCACGGCGGCACTGAGTCAGGCGGGTGTCGACCAATTTGGCGAGACGCTCGCCACCACGCTCGACGAGCTGGCACGGCGCCTTATTGTTCTGTGAGTCATCAAACGGCAGCGCGACAGCCTGAACTGCACCCCAAAAGTTGGACCTTGTTACAACCTTTGGGGGTGCAGTTCACACCGTCGCCCCTTGGCGCTCACGCTTTTATTTGGCGCATGGCGTCGGTCAGCATCCAGAGGGCGTGATTGAGCTTCACGTTCTGGTCGATGCCGGTGATGGGGCGCGTGGATATCGCGCGGCCCGTGCGCGAGCGTCCGTGCGGGTCACCCTTCGTGAGGTTTTCCTGCACGCGGTTGAAGACCGTCCAGAGGTCGTCGCGGCGATCCTCGAACCGGCGCGACGCGAGTAACGGGCTTTCTGTGATCGGAGCTGGTGCGTCGGCATCGGTCGAGTCGTAGTGCAGTGCGAGCGCGGAGCCGGCGAACGCGTGTTGCTCGTCGCGGTTGAGCGTGACGTCGCGCATACCTTCCCTCTGCTCGCGGATCAGGTCAAAACCGTCGAGCATGACATCAACCCGCGCGCAGGCGCGAGCGTCAGATGCGCGGCTTTCGCGGCCGGGCACGGACTCAGGCGTTTCTCTCGTGTTTTGGTCTGATCCGGCAGCACTTCGCGTTGCCCCGACATCGGATGAATGCAGGGCGTCACCGAGCAGAACTGAAGCGGCGCTTGGCCGCCTGGCGTCAGTGGATGATCGCAGAATCGGGTGTCAGTACATATTGATTGAGAAACCAACCGGTTTTAATAATTTTGACTTTAATTGGCCAGCCTGACATAGCCCGGAAAAGCGCGGTTACGTGGTGCGTTCGATGGTGGCCATTGCGAGTCGTCCGGATCGCGGAGGGCCGCTCCGATTAGCGCAAGAAAAGACGTCGCTGCGTAAAATCGAAATGGTCTGGCATGTCTTTATAAACAAAAGGCTTATGATATGAATTTACAACTACCTTGTTGTGACCCCAATTGGTGGGGAATGAGAGGGGTGCGCGGCAGTGAATTGATCGACTTCGTAGTCGGCAGGTCAGCCGATTTCACGACTGCTCTGATGCGGACAATGCGATTGGATTGCGTGAAGTTTCCTTTTAGATTAATTTTCTGACGACACTTTGAAATATTCCTATACTTGAGCGTGCCGCCACTGCGCTGCACACTGTTTATGACGAATTTCATATTGAACTTAAAAGAGCGTTTAACTACGATTTGCGTGCTGCGTGCTGCGTGCTGCGTGCTGCGTCCGCGGGTGAATTGACGCTTCGAATTTTGCAAACTATCTTGATGCGATGGATGTTCGCTGTTGTCAAGAATGGTACGCAACGCCGAGCGTTGTTCGCTCCCACACAAATCAGCGTCTTTGCAGATTTCTGGTCAGTTTCTGGGGGGATAGCTGTTTCGTTTCCTTTTCTGCGCTCACATTGTTTCGCTGCGTATTTGCCTTCGGAGGCCGACATGTTCAACACGCAACGCTCGCCATCAGCCCTATGCGTCTCGCGGTGAGCGCGCGCCATGCAAGGCGACTCTACGCTCGCCGCGGCGGTGGCCTGGTCGAGGCCGCGGGTCTTCATTCTGAGCGACGTGCGGCTGTACCGGGAAGGGCTTGCCTTGCTGCTGTCCGGGAACGAGTCGGTCGAGCTCGTGGGTGCTGGGCCGTCGTCCACTGCGCTTGGCGCGCTGGTTGAAAATCGCGCCGAGGTCGTGCTGCTGGATGCAGCATTGCTGATATGTCAGGGCTGGGTGCGTCGCGTCTGCGCGAACGACGGCATGAAGGTCGTTGTCTTTGCGCTTTCCGAAATGGATCAGGATGTCATTGCATGTGCCGAAGCAGGCATTGCCGCCTATGTTGAGCGCGATGGCACTGCGGAAGAACTCGTGGATGCGGTGTGCCGTGCGGTGCGTGGAGAGTTTCTGTGCTCGGCTCGCGTGGCGGGCCTCCTGTTTCGTCGCGTGTCGGTGCTGTCTGCCGAGCGGGCGCGAACGGCGGATGGCTCGGTGCTCACGCGGCGAGAAAGAGAGATCGTGCCGTTGATTGAGCGCTGCATGTCGAACAAGGAGATCGCGCGTCATCTCGACGTTGGTACAGCTACCGTCAAGAATCATATCCACAACATGCTCAACAAACTGCAGGTTCGCCGCCGCAATGAAATACCCGCGCGCGCGCGCAGCAGCACCGAGCGCTCCTGATCGAAACTGCGAGGCAGGTGTCTTCACGACATCGGTTTGCTGGCAGCGCTTCCAGAATCCCCTTCGTGTGTTTGGGCGTCATTCGGACGCGGCGCGATGCCGTGCCGCGTTCGGAGCGCCCGGTCTGAATCCGTCGATCTGAATCCAGTGGTCTATGTCGGTGTACCAGTCGGCGCGTGCCCAAAGCGGGGACGCACTCATACGCGATTTTCCGCGGCGGAGTGACCTTGCCGTGCATCTGGTTGGGGGGCCGGAAGATATGGATCTTCGATTGCGGTTCGCGTGGACCTGGCGGTTCATTTCGGGTCGGCGCAGGTACGCCTACGCTGAAGCATGAACAAGGAACGTCCAATTCGCGTTCTGCTTGCCGCGATGCCTGCATTGCTAGCCGACATTGTCAGCCAGGTCGTTCAGTCCGTGCCTGGCACGGCGATTGTCGGCCGGCTCGCCGAAGGCGAAGACCTGGTGGCCGCGGTGCGACGCACACGCACCGATGTGGTGGTGGTCGGCGAAAACGAAGAGGATGCCAAGCAGGAATACGCTCCGTTGATGTCCGGCATACCGGGAATCCGGGTGCTGACGATTGCAAGCGATGGCAGGACAGGGCAGCTCTATGAGTTGCGGCCGAAGCGCACGCCGCTGGGAGAGTTGTCGGTCGATGCGTTGCGTCGCGCCATCCGCGATTGGCGCGCGACATGAGTCGCCGAACAGGTTATTTCGTTGGGAACGCATGTTAAACAAGAGGTTGGCAAACAATGAGCGCCGTCGTCGAGCCCGACCACCGTGACACGACCGTCCCAACAGACTATTCGCAGCTGCTGGCCGCGCTGGGCAGGCTGGACGAGTTGCTGGCTGTTGCAATCGGCGAAGCCGGCACTGTCGATGACACGGATCCGGCCGGCGCCTTCTACCGCGGTTTGCAAATCAATGCGGCCGATGTCGAACGGATTCTCGCCGGGCGGCCTGCCCAACCCTGGTTTAGACCCAACATGTCGACTGACGCGCTTGCGAGTATCGGCGCAATCGAAGTCCCGAAGATGGCATGGCTGATGCGCGCGTTCGGGCTGACCGGCTTCGATGTCGACGTTGTGTTGCTTGCGCTCGCGCCCGAACTTGATCTGCGCTACGAAAAGCTGTACGCATATCTGCAGGACGATGTGACGCGCCGACGGCCCAGCGTGGAGCTGGCGCTCGATTTGTTTTCGACGAGCGCGGAAGACAAACTCGCGTTGCGCTCGAGGTTCTCAGCCGACGCGCCGCTCGTGCGTCATCGCGTCGTCCTTCCGATGCCAGACCTCAACCGTTCGCACTCACCGCTGCTCGCGCACGAACTCAAGCTCGATGAGCAGATCGTTCAGTTCCTGCTGGGAGACGACGCGCTCGACCGTCGTCTCGTCGGTTACTGCCGCATGCTGGAAACCGCGGCCTGCGGCGAAGTCACCGAAGCGGACCGGGGTGTCCATCGTGCGCTGGCGGAAATTGCCAACGACGCCGGCCAGACCAGCGAACCGTTGCGCCTGTATTTCCGCGGCGCAAGCGCGGTGTGCAAACTGAGCGCCGTGCAAGAGCTCGCGCGTGCGCGCGGAGCCCGCATTCTCGTTGTCGAGCTGGCGCGTTGCCCACTGGAAGCGAACTATGTGGGCGAGCTGCTTCAGGTCGTCTTTCGCGAAGCATGGCTGCGCAATGCGGTGATCTATCTCGACGGCTTCGATGCCTGGGCAGGCGCTGAAGCCGGCTCCGCGCGCACTGCACTCGCCGACCTGCTTGCAGCAGACGAAGGCATTGTAATCCTGTCCGGCATCGCGCCCTGGACGCCGTGCACGCTGAACACGCGAGGCGTGCTCGAGCTTGCCTTCGACGTCTTCGATCGCGACTCGGCCATGGAATGCTGGCGGACCGAGCTCAGCCACGCATCGATTGAGCTACCCGACGCCGGAATGATGCTCCTTGGCGACCGGTTCCGTCTCACAGCCGAACAGATCGCGGACGCCGTGCGCTGCGCGGCGGTGAGCGCTCGCTGGGCCGCGGCGCAGTGCGCAGCAAGCGCGGCAGCAAGCGGCACGGCGGATGGCGCTTCGGAAGACGATCTGGAGCGATTGTGCGCGGCCGCGCGCGCCGAATGCGGCCACGAACTGAACCGCCTCGCGCGCAAGATCACGCCGCGCTACACATGGGACGACATCGTCCTGCCTGCCGACGGACTCGAGCATCTTCGCGAAGTTTGCGAGCAGGCGAAGCACGCGCATACGGTTTACGGGCGCTGGGGCTTCGGCCGAAAGCTCGCGCTCGGCAAGGGGCTCAACGTGCTGTTCTCGGGCCCGCCCGGAACTGGCAAGACCATGGCAGCCGACGTTCTTGCCAAGGAATTGCGTCTCGATCTCTACAAGATTGATCTTTCTCAGATCGTCAGCAAATATATCGGCGACACCGAAAAGAATCTCGACCACGTTTTCAGCGTGGCCGAGCATTCCAACGCGATTCTCTTCTTCGACGAAGCCGACACCCTCTTCGGCAAGCGATCGGAGGTCAAGGATTCGCACGACCGCTACGCGAACATCGAAGTCGGCTACTTGTTGCAGAAGATGGAGGAGTATGAGGGCATCGCGATCCTCGCCACCAACGCGAGACATCACTTGGACGATGCGTTCGTGCGTCGCATGCAGGTGATCATCGAGTTTCCGTTTCCGGAAGAAGCGGAGCGCAGGCGGGTCTGGCAAACGGTCTTTCCGCGCGAGACGCCGCTCGGCGACGACGTCGATTTCGCCGCACTCGCACGCACAGTCCGGCTTGCGGGAGGCAACATCAAGAGCATCGCCTGCGCGGCGGCCTTCTACGCGGCAGCCGACGGCGGCGCGATCCATATGCCGCATCTGATGAAGGCGTCGCGCCGCGAGTACCAGAAGCTTGGCCGCACGCTGAACGACATCGAGTGGAACGGCGTGTCCGTGCCTGTCACTTCGAGGGGACGAGCATGATCGACGATCTCAGCCGGACGCTGCAGGCGATCCTCGTGAAAAGCGCACCGGCGCCGCTCAAGGACATATTGCTCACGTTCGACCGTCCGGACGACAGTTTCGATCCCCAGCATACGACGCTGAACCTGTTCCTTTACGACCTGCGCGAGAACCTCGAACTGCGCAGCAACGAGCTGACGATCGAGAAGCTGAACAACCAGTCGGTCACGCACAAGGCGCCGATGCGCCTCGACTGTTCCTATCTGGCGACCGCCTGGCCCGTCGGCGGCGCCGATCTCGCGATGCAGGAGCAACTGCTGCTAGCCCAAACGCTGCAGACGTTCGGGCGCTTTCCCACCATTCCGGCGAACTTCCTGCAGGGCGCGCTGAGGATTCAGGAGCCGGCGCTGCCGATGGTCGCGCTGCATCCCGACGCGGTGAAGAACCTCGCGGAATTCTGGACGTCGCTTGGCACCAGGCTGCGCGCCTCGCTGACCGTCACGGTGACGATCAGCGTGCCGCTTCTCGACGACGTCCCCGACTATCTCGTGACGACGATGACCACGGGCACATTGCCCGTTGCGGGCGCGCCGCCCGATGCGCTGATCCAGATCGGCGGGCAAGTGCATGATGCACTGGGCGCCGGCGTGCCGGACGCGCTCGTGGATCTGCTGGACGTCGGTCTGCGCACGAAGACTGACGGAGACGGGAATTTCGTGCTGTCCGGCGTGCCGGCCGGCCTGCACACCTTGCGTGTGACCGCGGTCGGCTTCCAGTCCGACACCCGCGGCGTGGTGGTCCCGGGCCCTCTGCTGGAGTGCCAGGTCACCCTGGCGCCACTGTAACGATATCGACCTCAAAGGAGTATCCGGAATGACATTCGTCGCGACTAACAAGGCGCCCGGAGTCTACATCGATGAGATACAGATCCCCGGTCCGATTGCGCCAGCGGGCACGAGCACCGCGGCTTTCGTGGGTCCCGCGAAAAGCGGTCCGCTCTACCAGCCGGTGTTTCTGACGAACGCGCAGCAGTTCGTGGATACGTTCGGCGCTTACATCGAAGATCCAATTCGTGTTTATGCCGCCCATGCCGTAAACGGATTCTTCAACGAAAACGGCACCACCTGCTATTTCGTGCGGGTGGGAACGGGTGTGCAGGCATCGCTGGCGCTGAAGGATCGCAACACTGTGAATGCGAAGCCGACGCTCGTCGTCACGGCGTTGTTGGAGGGCGTCGCGGGCAACGGCATCACCGTGACGGTCGACGATGCCAGCATCAACAGCACCGCGCGGGTCGTAGACGGGCAAGGTCCCATCAGTGCACCGGCCTCAATCAACAGCGCAACGAACACGGGCGTGGTGTTGGCCAATGCCGCCGATGCAGCGAGATTCAGTGCAGGAGACTGGATCGTGGTCGAGCAGCCAGGGCCACCTGTGCAGAGCGAACGCGCTCAGGTGGCAAGTATCGCCGGCGCGGCAATCACGCTGAAAGCAGCTCTTGCGAATGCATATGGCGCCGGCACCATTCGTCTGCCTGGCAATCAGATCGAGCTTGCGAGTGCCACCGACGCCGCGAAGTTCATGCCAGGCGACACGGTCGTGGTCGAGCAGGCTGGCCCCCCGGCGATCAGCGAGACGGCCCAGGTGGCAAGCACGCGTGGCGCTAGGCTCATCTTCGCGGCGGATCTGACCAACAGCTACACGGGCGGCGACGTGCATATCGCCGATCTGGCGGCTGGGCAGACCCGCATTCGTTTGACCGACGTGACCGGCATGGAGCCGGGCAGTTGTCTGAGCGTTGGTCCCGACCCGGCTAATCCTGCAGACGGGGAGGTTGCGGAGGACGTGGTCGTGCGAACGGTGGACACGATCACCAAAAGTGTCACCCTGACCCAGGGACTGGCGGCGGCGCACAAGCTCGATCGCGCTGCCCCCGCCGTCGTGACGGCGAAAACGCTCGAATTCAAGCTGACCATCACGAGCGCTTCGGCCGGCGCCGAAGTGTTCGACAAGCTCGCCATGGATCCGCGTCACAGCCGCTATTTCGCCAAGGTGGTCAATTCGCAGGTCGTGACCGTCACGCTGGCTGATCCGCCGACCTCGACGCCGCCATCGAAGAACCGGCCCCTCGTGATCGCCGCCACGAATTTGGCCAGTGGTGCCGCCGACGATGTAAAGAGCATCACCGCGGCGAATTACCACAAGGCGATCGACACGCTGCTGCGTGTGCCCGACGTCAACCTGCTGTGCATCCCCGATGCGGTCGGTGGGAACTTCTCGGCCGCGGACACGCAGGACATCCAGTCCTACATGATCGCGCACTGCGAAAAAGTCGTGAACCGCTTCGCGATTCTCGACTCGGTCAGCAGTGCGAATACGGATATCAGCAAGGTCGTCGCGCAGCGCAACAACCTGAATTCCGAGCGCGGCATGGCATCGCTGTACTTCCCGTGGATCAAGATCTCCAATCCGCTTGGCAGCGGACGCGTAAGCGTACCGCCGTCGGGCCACATCGCCGGCGTGTTCGCCAATAACGACAACACGCGCGGCGTGTTCAAGGCGCCCGCGAACGAGCCCGTCACGATGGCGCTCGACCTGGAAGACGTGGTGACCGACGACGTGCAGGGCCCGCTCAACGAGCAAGGGGTCAACGTGATTCGCGCGTTTCCGGGCCGTGGCATCTTGGTGTGGGGCGCACGCACCCTTGCGCCCTCCGACGTCACGCAGTGGCGCTACAACAGCATCCGGCGCTTCGTGAATTTCGTCGAGGCGTCGTTGCGCGACGACACGCGCTTTGCCGTGTTCGAGCCCAACAATCCAACCCTGTGGGCGACGATCCAGCGCCTCGTCAAGGACTTCCTGACGACGCAGTGGAACAACGGGGCGCTCGAAGGCGTGAAGGCGGAAGACGGCTTCAGCGTGCGGATCGATGCGCAGCTGAATCCGCCGGACGTGATCGCGCTTGGCCAGTTAATCATCGAAGTCAAACTCTACACGGTGCCACCCGCGGAATTCGTCGTGTTCCGGATCATCCAGCAGCCGGGTGGTCCGAGTGTCACCGAGTCGGTCTGAAGGAGCATTGTTATGGCGAATACACGCGTAGACCCATTCAAGGGCTTCCGTTTTCGGGTTGAGATCGACGGCATACAGCAAGCGGGCTTCAGCGAATGCAGCGGACTGGGATCTCATGTGGAAGTGATCGAGTATCGCGAAGGCGGCGATACCGAAGTGCACAAGCTGCCGGGTAAGCCCAGCGTTCCCGACATCACGCTCAAGTGGGGCGCCACCAACTCGCGAGAGCTGTACGACTGGCATCGCACTGCCGTGGTCGGCCAGATCCAGCGCCGCAACGGGACAATCACGCTGTGCGACGACACCGGGCAGCCGCAGGTGCAATGGCACTTCTTCGGCGGCTGGGCCAGCAAGTGGGATGGCCCGAGCTTTAACGCGAAGGGCAACGACGTGGCCATCGAAACCCTGACCATCAGTTGCGAGCGCCTGGAAAGGGGCTAGCCGCATTGGAGGGATATCGTGTTCCAGACCGAGTTTGAGTTCACGCTGCCGTGGGGCTATGCGGATGCCGACGGCAACCTGCATCGTGAAGGTGTGATGCGTCTTGCGACGGCGGCAGACGAAATCCTGCCGCTCAAGGACCCCCGAGTGCAGACCAACGAAGCCTATCTGATCGTGATTCTTCTGGCCCGCGTGATTTCGAGCCTGGGGTCGCTCGCCCAGGTGACGCCAAAGGTGATCGAAGGGCTGTACGCGTCGGATCTCGCCTACCTGCAGGACTTCTACAACCGCATCAACCACGACGGTCGCGCGAGCGTTCCGGCCGTCTGCCCGCGATGCGAGAACGCGTTTTCAGTGGAGTTGAATGCGCCGGGGGAGTACAGGGCTACCCCTTGAACCAGCTGTATCAGGAGGTAGCTTTTCTCGCCTATCACTTTCACTGGCCGCGCAGCGACGTGATGAACATGGAGCATCACGAGCGGCGCCGGTGGGTGGAAGAGATTTCGTCGATCAACCAGCGCATCAACGAAACGGTGCCGGGAGCCTGACGCAATGAAGACTGGCATTCCGTTCGGACGGCGCCCGCAGCGGGCGCTGCAGAGAACGCCCATGGGGTTGCCTTCGAAGCTGCATCTGAGGTTGCCGCTGCAGCCGCATAGCCGCTGGCTGTCGTGGGCAATGCGCGTGCATCGCAGGTTCGCGCGTACCGCGTTCCGGCAAGGCCCGCCGACGTTCCGGCTGTTGCAGCTCAAGGCTGCCCGGTTTGCGACCGAGGTGCGCGATACGCATCAAGCGTTCCAGTTCGCCTGGCATCTGCATCCGGCGCATCGGCCCGCGTTCGACAGCATGGGTGCGTCCACGATGCCGTCGCTTCGCGGCGGTGCACTCGGGCGCTCGGCGATGCGCGCCGGACTGGCGGGGTCGCCGCATGTGGATCAGCGTCTCGCGCGGCATGTGGTTGCGATTGCGCCTGCCGTGCGCACAGGTCACACACCGCTGTTGCCGAGGGGGGCGCCTGGCGTTCAGATGTCATTGCTCGCACGAGTGCGGACTATGGTCGAGCGTGTGCAGTGCGGTATTGCGCTAGCCGAATCCGGCACGGAACCGCCAGGCGTGCGCGGCGTCGCGCGCGTATTGGCGAGCGGCGTATGGGCGACTGGAACGTTGGAAAGCATCGTGCGGAGCGCGACGCGTGTCGAAGTGCCGTCTGCAATGCGCGTCCGGCTTATCGACCGGCATGGTGTGGACGGCGGGCCGCTCGGCTCTGGCTTCGCACGCGAGCCGTCGCAGCAGGCGTCCGAAGCCCGCGCCACAATTCGCCCGCCGGGGGCGGATAGCACGCATACGGCGCCGTGGCTCGCGCGCGGCGAGACGACCCCCGATGTCGCTCGGATTGCCAATCAGGTGATGAGGCAGATCGACGAGCGGATGGTCGCGTGGCGCGAGCGGATGGGCAAATTCTGACGGAGCATAATGCATGGGCCTCGCCAAAGCACGGATCACTGTCGAGCACACCGGCGCGTCCTTCGACGTCCTCTTCAATCCTGAAGAGTATTCGCTGAACAAGGACAACAACTTTGCGTCGCAGGGCATCCCTGGCCTGAGCGGACCGCTGTTGCAGTTCGTCCACGGCAATGTGCGCACGCTGGAAATGGAGCTGTTCTTCGACACAAACGAACCGGCGCCGCCGCGCGACGTACGCGAGGAGACGCAAAAGGTCGTGGGCCTGCTCGATATCGACTCCGATTTGCACGCGCCACCCGTACTGCGTGTGTCGTGGGCGTCGCTGCAGTTTCGCTGCGTGCTCGTCAAGGCCGCGCAGAAGTTCATCCGCTTCCTCGACGACGGCCGTCCGGTGCGCGCAAAGATCAATGTCATCTTCAACGAATTTATCGATCCGGACACCGAAGCGAAAGAGGTCAACCGTCAGACCGCCGATTTCAGCAAGGTGCATATTGTGAAACGCGGCGAAACGCTGAGTCTGATCGCCGCGCTCATGTATGGCAGCCCGCAGGTCTGGCGCCCGATCGCCGTTGCCAACGGCATCGACGATCCGCGTTCGATCGCCGCGGGCCAGGCGCTGCGCATACCGGCGCTGCCGTTCGTCGATCCGGCGACGGCCGAAGTCGTGAGCTAGATCATGGCCGAATACCCTCGCTACGCTCCGGCGTTCAGGATCGGAATCAACGGCGACCCGT
This sequence comes from Burkholderia sp. Ap-955, assembly GCF_011753045.1. Lineage (NCBI taxonomy): Bacteria > Pseudomonadati > Pseudomonadota > Betaproteobacteria > Burkholderiales > Burkholderiaceae > Burkholderia > Burkholderia sp. Ap-955. Next base: position 5,950 of record NZ_VWWH01000034.1, on the reverse strand, counting down.
TGCCGCCACAGCTCGCGTCGTCGGTCATCAGTGTGAACTACGAGGACGGGATGCAGGGCGCGGACCGCGTCGAAGTCACGTTCGCCAATCGCGACCTGCATTTCCTCGATCACCCGCTGCTGCAGGTCGACAATCCGTTCACGCTGTCGATCGGCTACGCGCCTGATCCGCTGGAAGAGGTGTTCGTCGGTGAAATCACGGGGGTCTCGCCGAGCTTCCCCGGCAGCGGCATGTCGACCATCAAGATCGTTGCACAGGACTTCCTGCAGCGGCTCACGCACGGAAAGTCCGACCGCGCGTACTACGTCAAGACGCCGAAGCTCGATAACCTGCCGTTGCCCGATGCGCTGGTCGCGTCGATTGTCAGCGCGACCAACCTGCTGATTCCGTATCCCGATCCTGTGGGCGGCGCGCTCTCGGTGGTGATGACGCTCGCGACCTATCTGCAGATGCCCGGTCTCGCGCAACATGGTGTGCCGAAACAGAGTTCGGAGAGCGACTTCGATTTCGTCACGCGGCTCGGCAAGCAGAACGGCTGGGAGGTGTACATCGACCATACGCTGGAGCCGCGCGGCCGTGTGTTGCGCTTTCAGTTCCTGCTGCAGGACTACTCGCCGAGCCTGACACTGCGCTGGGGTCAGTCGTTGATGGACTTTTCGCCCAAGCTCACCACCGTCGGCGACGTGTTCGGCATTTCGGCACGCGTGTGGGTGGCCCCGATCAAGATGGAGTTCGTGATCGTCGTGGGTTGGGATTTCGATCGTGCGACTTTCAACCTGTCGATCTATCCCGGCGCGCTCGATCTGGAAAAGCTGATTGGCGCCAATGCGAAGAAGACCATTTCGATCAAGCCGACCGGGTTCACGCTCGCGCTGCAGCAGATCCTCTCGGACCTGTTGCCGCGCCTGAACAACCGTCTGACCGCCTCCGGCAGCACCATCGGCAACCCGGCGATCAAGGCGGCGCGCGTGGTCGACATGGAAGGACTCGGCGACCAGTTCAGCGGTCTGTACCGTATCACCGAAGCGAGCCACGTGTTCGACAGCAGCGGCTATAAGACGAACTTCAAGGCGCGCAAGGAAGTGTGGTTCGGCTCGATTCCGTTGCCGAAGAGCCCATCGCGACTGCTGCGGGTGCAAGGGCAGCCGATCCATTAACGACGCCTTCGGGCACGACGTGAAACGTCACGTCAACGACGGAGAAAAGCATGGCGACAAACTTTCTTGAATGGGCCGGTGAGGCGCTCTCGAAAAAGGAGAGCGGCTACTCGGTCGCGCCGGCGGTGGTCTCCGACAATACCAACCTGCTGCTGGACGGTCGCGTTCAGGTGCGCATTCCGTCGCTGCCCGAGCTCGACGTCTGGGCGCGGCCCGTCTCGGTCGGCGGTGGTGCCGGACGCGGCTTCATGTGGCTGCCGGAGATCGAGGACGAGGTGCTGGTCGCGTTCAATCAGAACGATGCGCGCGACGCCTATCTGCTGGGTGGCCTGTGGAACACGCTGGACCGCCCGCCGACGAAGCTGCCTCCGAACCCGCTGGATTTCACGACGAAGCGGATCCTGCAGACGGGAGTGGCGGGCGGGATCGGCCACAACATCACCTTCGACGACGCGAAGCAGTCGATCACGATCACCAGCAGCACATTCCAGACCGTCACGATCGACCCGAAGAAGATCGACATCAGCACGGCGGGCGGCGCCATCAGCATCACGCTCGATCTGGGCGCCACGCCGCCGGGCATCACGCTGCAAACGCTGGGCGGCAATATCACGCTGAAGGCGCCTGCCGGGAAGATCAGCCTGCAAGGCGCGCAGGTCGAGGTGCAGGCTACGGCCAAAGCAACGCTCAGCGCAAAAGGCGACTGCACGATCAAAGGGGGGATGGTCTTCATCAACCCGCCAGGCCCATAAGGAGTCGACATGCCGCTTGCAGCCAGAACAGGAGACCTAACGAGTCACGGTACGCCGCTCGGGCCGCCGGGCGCGGGCAGCCCGAACGTGCAGATCGGCGGCATGCCGGCGTGGCGCGCGACGCTGGACAGCCATGTCTGCTCGCTCGTCACGGGCACGGTGCCCCATGTGGGCGGCGTGGTGTTGATGGGCAGCACGACCGTTTCCATCAACGGTATGGCGGCGGTCCGGCAAGGTGATCTCGTGGCGGAGGCGGGGCCGCCGAACAGCATTGTGGCGGGCTGTCCGACTGTCGTGATCGGAGGGTGATTCAAATGAACGGCGGTATTGACGACGTGAAGGCTTTTCTCGGCATTGGCTGGGCATTCCCCCCTTGCCTTGCGAGCGACGGCCGGGCAGCGCTCAAAAAGTACGAAGACGATATTCATGAAGCCATTCGCATCATCCTCGGCACGGATCGGAACGAACGCATGATGCGGCCGGACTTTGGCGCCGGCCTGAACGATTTCGTCTTCGAGCCGCTCAACGCCACCACCATGCATCTCGTGCAGACCCGCGTGCAGGAAGCGCTCGTTGCGTGGGAGCCGCGCATCGACGTGCTCGACGTCAGCGTCACGAGCGACACGTCGACTCGCAACCAGTTGCTGATCGACATGACCTACCGGGTGCGCGCGACCAATTCGCAGTACAACCAGGTGTATCCGTTCTTCCTGCAGGAGGGCTCGGCGGCATGATGACGAACCCACAAGCGCCAGTCGATTCGCGCGGCCTGAACGATCTCGTGGCCGAGATTTTTGCGCGCCATCCAGGCTGGGTGGCAGACTGGATGCCGGCCGCGAACAGCGCCGGCAACGGGCTCGCATGGATCGCCGCGCGCTACCGGCAGGCCGTGATCCAGCGCCTGAACCAGGCGCCGGCGAAAAACCGCACGGCGTTCTTCGATCTGCTTGGCATCGGGCTGGTCCCTGCGCGCTGTGCTCGCGCGCCGCTCGTATTCCAGGCGACGCCGCAAGGTCCGGACAGCGTCGCGCCCGCAAGCACACAGGTTGCCGCACCGCCTCCGCGCGGAGGTTCCGCGCCGCTCGTTTTCGAAACCGAGCGCGAGGTGGGAATCATGGCGGCGAGCCTCGTGCAGATGGTCAGCCTGTGGTCCGGCCGCGACCAGTATCTCGATCATTCGTCCGCGCTCGCGTCGGGCACGCCCGTCACGCTATTCGACCCGCTGCTCATGCAGCCAACCCCGCATGCCATCTATCTGGCTCACGACAAGCTGCTCGCGCTCACAGGATCCGTGTCGCTCGACGTCACTTTCGAGCTGTCCCAGCCGTCGATCTCCGCGCTCGAGTTGCTCTGGGAATACTGGGATGGTGTGGTGTGGCGCGGCTTCAAAGGTATGAACCCCGCCTGCGCAGGCATTGCCGAACCGCGTCTGGACGGTACGATGAGCATGACGAGAAGCGGCACGTTCCATCTGCAGACCGATTGCGCTCAGGCCGTGAAAACCACCGTCGCGGGAATCAACGCTTACTGGATCCGCGGCAGGCTCACACAACCGCTGCCGCCCGACCCGGCGCGCGTGCTGCCGGAAGTCACCGCCATCCGGCTGCAGACCTCGTTGAGTCAGCCGGTGGACCCGATCGCGCCCTCCGGCGCGGCAGGCACGGCCACGCCCGCAGGCGCGCAACGAGGTCTGCTGCCGGATCACGCGTTCGTGAACGAGACGGAACTCGATCTGACGAAGGGCTTTTATCCGTTCGGGCAAATGCCTCAACCCGGTATCGCGTTCTACTTCTCGAGCAACGAGATTTTCAGCAAGGCGGGTGCCGGCGTGGAGGTCGTACTGGCGAGCACGCAGACACCGCAAGACCAGGTGAGCGCCGACAAGTCGACCGAGCTCTCGCACGAGCTGGCATGGGAATACTGGAACGGCGCCGTCTGGACGAGCCTGACGGTGAGCACGGTCCCGCAGGATCCCACGATCAGCAAGGGGGACCCCAGCGACCTGAACGCGACCGGGCAGATCCTATTCACGGTCCCGGACGACATGGCGAGGACGAAGGTCGGCGGGCAGGACGGGCTTTGGATGCGCGCGCGCCTCGCAAGCGGCGGCTACGGGTTCACGGCGACGATCGACGTCGGCACGTCCGGCACGTCGGATGGGGGTGGGGTGGCGGGGGCGCCCGCCGCGAGCTTCACCTACGTCGTCGTCCAGCCGCCGGCGTTGAACGCGTTCAGGCTGGGTTATGCCTGGAGCGACGGACCGTATTTCGCCGAACACGTGCTCACGCATAACGACTTCCAGTTCGAGGACCACACGTATGAAGCGCAGTGGCCCGGCAACGGTTTCCTGCCGTTTCATCCCGTGGCGGACGTGTCGCCGGGGCTTTACCTTGGCTTCGACCGCAAGTTACCGGTAGCCGATCTCGGTCTGTACTTCGACATCGTGGAGCAGCCGGGCGACGACGAGGGGCCAGCGCTAGTCTGGGAATACTGGAACGGCGGCGGCTGGATCAAGGTCACCGCGACCGACGAGACGGGCAACCTTCGGCTGCCCGGCATCGTGTCGTGGATCGGCGCGGACGATAGTCAGGCATTGGCGCGCTTCGACGCCGCGCGCTTTTGGCTGCGCGCGCGGCTCAAGGAAGACGGCCCGCCCGGCGAGCCAGTTGTGAACGCGGTGATGCCGAACGCCGTATGGGCATCGCAGCAACAGACGGTAAACGACCTCGCGCTCGGCGCAAGTTCCGGACTGCCGGAGCAGATCTTCGTGATCACGCAGATTCCGGTTCTCGATGGCGAGCGCATCGAGGTGCAGGAACTGGCCGGCGCGCGCGCGAATGTCGAATGGCGCATCCTCGCCGCCAGCATCGTGCCGGACGATCCGGACATCGTGAACACGATCGAGCGCGAGTTGGGGCAAGAGGGTCCGCAGACCGATTTCGTCCATGGCGATCTGCGTGTCGTGCGCGATCGCAACAAGCTGGTTTCGCAGGTGTGGGTGTGCTGGCATGGCGTGCCGTACTTCTATCTGTCGCAGTCCGCCGACCGTCACTACGTCATCGATGCCGCGAGCGGCCGGGTCCTGTTCGGCGACAACGTCAACGGCAAGATTCCGGCCGCGGGTTCGCTGATCCTCGCGAAGCAGTTTCGCACCGGTGGCGGGTCGGCAGGCAACGTGGATCGCAACACCATCACGCAGCTGCTCGGCTCGCTGCAGGGCGTGCAGGCGGCGGCCAATGTGCGCGCGGCGGAGGGCGGCAGCGATGGGGAAACACCGCGCAGTTTCGACGATCGTGCGCCAGGCACCCTGCGCTCGCGTGGCCGCGCGATCACCACCAGCGACTACGAGACGCTCGCGCGGGAAGCCTCGTCGGCAGTGGCCGTCGCCCATGCTGTCGCCACTCGCGACAGCAACGGACGCACGCGTCCCGGCTGGATCACGCTGTTGATCCTGCCGGCGAGCCAGGCGCCGCGTCCCACGCCATCCTTCGGGCTGCGCGATGAAGTCTCGAGCTATATCAAAGCGCGCATGCCGGCGGACCTCGTCGCAGGGACGCGGCTGATTGTTTCCGGGCCGAATTACGTCGGCATCGACGTGAGCGCAACGCTGACGCCGCTCGATCCGTCGCTCGCCTGGGACGTGGAGCAGTCGGCGCTGACCGCGCTCGGGACCTTCCTGCATCCGCTCACGGGCGGGCCCGAAGGCAACGGATGGTTGCCGGGGCGCGGCGTGTATCTGTCGGACGTCGCGGCGGCGCTGCGGGGTCTGCCTGGGCTCGATTATCTCGAGGAGCTTGCGCTGCTGCGCGATGGCGTCCCGCAAGGGGACAGCATCGTGATAGCGGCGGACTGCACGGTTGCGGCGGGGCAGTTGCGCATCAACATCAAGGCGGCCGCGTCATGACGCGGTGTCGAATGCAAATGGAACGGCGATGAGATACGTGCCCCAGAAGGAAGGCGAGGCGGTGCAGGACGACGAGGCGCGTGCGCGCGCCTTGCCGCTGCCGCGCGCGGCGCACGGCGGGCAGGCCGCCCCGCAGC